>NZ_JBAWTG010000011.1:0-106542 GCF_037106235.1 Methylobacterium nigriterrae
GGGGTCGACGTGCGGGTCCTGGTCCGGGTCGGCGGCCGCGTCACGGCCGCGGTCACGGCCTCGCTCGTCGTGCTCATCGCCATCAGCCTCGCGCTGATCGCGGGGCTCGGGCTCCGGTGACGCGGGCGCGGCGAGGCCCGACCGGCATCCGCTCCGACGGGAGAGCGCTGCCGCGCAGCGCCCGGGCCATAAAAAAGGCCGCTCCCGAAGGAGCGGCCCGAAGTCTAGGGAGGAAACGCCCAGACGGGCGACACCCCGGCGACGCCATCGCCACGGTGCATGTCGGGTGTCTCCCACGGGGCGCCGCAGCGCACAATCATGCGTCGAGCGGGCCTGGCATGCCAACGACGCATGGAAACGTTTCCAGCCCGGCTGCGGACGGCGATCCCGATGCGCGGGCAGGGCGGGCCGCGCTTGCCTTCAGGAGACGACCGGTCTAGAGCGTCCCCATGATCCCCGGATCACGAAAAAACGCACTAACCCCTTATGAAGCCGCATCTTTTGCGCCGAACCGGCAGCCCCTTCGGCGGTCCATTCTCTAGCCAGATCGCACCCGCTCCGCGGCTCGGAACGGCGCGGGCGCGACCCTCGGGAGCGCGTTCATGACGGTGCAGGCGCGGCTGGAGGGCACCTACGACTACATCGTGGTCGGCGCAGGCTCGGCGGGCTGCGTCGTCGCCAACCGGCTCTCGGCCGACCCGCGCAACCGCGTCCTCGTCCTGGAGGCGGGCGGGCGCGACAACTGGATCTGGTTCCACATCCCCGTCGGCTACCTGTTCGCGATCGGCAATCCGCGCGCCGACTGGATGTTCGAGACCGAGGCCGAGCCCGGCCTCAACGGGCGCTCCCTCCGGTATCCCCGCGGCAAGGTCGTCGGCGGCTCGTCGGCGATCAACGCCATGATCTCGATGCGGGGCCAGGCCGCCGACTACGACCATTGGCGCCAGCTCGGGCTGACCGGCTGGGGCTGGTCGGACGTGCTGCCGGTATTCCGGCGCCTCGACGACCACTTCCTCGGCGAGAGCGAGCACCACGGCACCGGCGGCGAGTGGCGGGTCGAGGCGCCGCGGCTGCGCTGGGCCGTGCTCGACGCGCTGGCGCGGGCGGCCGTCGAGATGGGCATCCCGGCCACCCCCGACTTCAACACCGGCGACAATACGGGGGTCGGCTATTTCCACGTCAACCAGAAGCGGGGCCTGCGCTGGTCGGCGGCGCGCGGCTTCCTCAAGCCGGCCCTGAGGCGGCCGAACCTGCGGCTCGAGACCGGCGTGCAGGTGGAGGGGCTCGTCCTCGAGGGACGGCGCGCCGCGGGCGTGCGCTTTCGCCAGGGCGGCCGCCTCGTCGAGGCGCGCGCGGGCCGCGAGGTCATCCTGTCGGCGGGCGCGATCGGCTCGATCCAGATCCTGCATCTCTCCGGCATCGGCCCGGGCGAGTGGCTCGGGCCGCACGGCATCGCCACCCGGCTCGACCGGCCCGGCGTCGGCCGCAACCTGCAGGACCATCTGCAGCAGCGGGCGGTCTACGCGGTGAGCGGCGTGCGCACCCTCAACGAGACCTACCATTCCCTGGTCCGGCGCGGGCTGATGGGCGTGCAATACGCCCTGCTGCAGCGCGGCCCCCTGACCATGGCGCCCTCGCAGCTCGGGATCTTCACCACCTCCTCGCCCGAGCACGAGCGCGCGAACCTCGAGTTCCACGTCCAGCCGCTCTCCCTCGACCGCTTCGGCGACCCCCTGCACCGCTTCCCCGCGGTCACGGTCTCGGCCTGCAACCTGCGCCCGACCTCGCGCGGGACGGTCCGGCTGCGCGCCCCCGACGCGGCGGCCAAGCCCGTCATCGCGCCGAACTACCTCGCCACGGAGGAGGATCGCCGGGTCGCGGCCGACGCCATCCGGGTGACGCGCCGCCTGATGCGCCAGCCCGCGCTCGGCGCCTACCGGCCGCGGGAATACCTGCCGGGGCCGGAGGTCGACGACAGCGACGCGGCGCTCGCCCGGGCCGCGGGAGATATCGGAACCACGATCTTCCACCCGGTCGGCACGGCCAAGATGGGCCTGCCCTCCGACCCGCTCGCCGTCGTCGACGAGCGCCTGCGCGTGATCGGCCTCGACGGGCTGCGGGTGATCGACGCCTCGGTGATGCCGACCATCACCTCGGGCAACACCAACACCCCGACCATCATGATCGCCGACAAGGGCGCCCGGATGGTGCTGGAGGATGCCCACGCGCCCGCGGCGGCCTGGTCGCCGGGGCGGGCCGGCTGAGCTTGTTTTTCTAGCCGATCGGTCCAATAATCGGCGCGTGACCCGCGCCCTGACCATCGACGCCGCCGCGCCGCCGCGCCGCCGCGGCCGGCCCCCGAAGCGGGTGCCGCGCTACGGCGAGACGCGCGAGGCGCTGATCCGGGCGGGCGTCGCCGCCCTCTCGGAGAAGGGCTTCTCGGCGACCGGCCTCGACGAGATCCTGCGCGGCGTCGGCGTGCCGAAGGGCTCGTTCTATCACTACTTCGCCAGCAAGGACGCGTTTGGGGCGATCCTGATCGACGCCTACGCGACCTATTTCGCGGGCCGGCTCGAGCGCGCCTTCCGCGACGATGGCACGTCGCCGCTGCGGCGGCTGCGCGGCTTCGTCGACGAGGCCCGGGCCGGCATGGCGCGCCACGATTTCCGGCGCGGCTGCGTCGTCGGCAATCTCGGCCAGGAGATGGGCGCGCTGCCGGAGCACTTCCGGGGCCAGCTCCGCGATGTCCTCGGCGACTGGCAGGCGCGCACCGCCCGGTTGCTGCGGGCGGCTCAGGCGGCCGGCGAGATCGGGCCGCACCACGATTGCGAGCGGCTCGCCGCCTTCTTCTGGATCGGCTGGGAGGGGGCGGTGCTGCGCGCCAAGCTCGAGCGCGACCCCGCTCCCCTCGACCTGTTCGCCGACGGCTTCTTCGACCTCATCGGCCGCTGAGGCGGCAGGCCCAGCAAGACGGAGATCCCCATGTTCCAGGCGGTCCTGATCGAGAAGGACGAGGCAGGCACCCGCGCCGGCCTCCGGGAGGTCGACGAGGCGCGATTGCCCGAGGGCGACGTGACGGTCGAGGTCGCCTACTCGACGCTGAACTACAAGGACGGGCTCGCCATCACCGGCAAGGGTCCGGTCGTGCGCCGCTTCCCGATGGTGCCGGGCATCGACATCGCCGGCACCGTGCGCGACTCCGCCCATCCCGGCTACCGCCCCGGCGACCGGGTCGTGCTGAACGGGTGGGGGGTCGGGGAGACCCACTGGGGCGGGCTCGCCCGGGTGGCGCGGCTCAAGGGCGACTGGCTCGTGCCGCTGCCCGACGCCTTCACGCCGCGCCAGGCCATGGCGATCGGCACCGCCGGCTACACCGCCATGCTCTGCGTGATGGCGCTGGAGCGCCACGGCGTCGGCCCGGACAAGGGCGAGATCGTGGTCACGGGGGCGGCGGGCGGCGTCGGCAGCACGGCGATCGCCCTCCTGTCGGGCCTCGGCTACACGGTGGCGGCGGTGAGCGGCCGCCCCGAGGAGGCGGATTACCTGCGGGGCCTCGGCGCGGCCGAGATCCTCGACCGGGCAGCATTTTCCGGGCCGGCCAAGCCGCTGGCCAAGGAGCGCTGGGCCGGCGCCGTCGACGTGGTGGGCAGCCACGCGCTCGCGCATGTCTGCGCCTCGGCGAAGTACCGCGGCGTGGTCACGGCCTGCGGGCTCGCGGGCGGCATGGACTTCCCGGCCTCGGTCGCGCCCTTCATCCTGCGGGGCGTCACCCTCGTCGGCATCGACAGCGTGATGTGCCCGCGGCCCGAGCGGCTGGAGGCGTGGGCGCGCCTCGCCCGCGACCTCGATCCGGCCAAGCTCGACGCCATGACCTCCGAGATCGGCCTGTCGGAGGTGATCCCGACCGCCGAGCGCCTCATGGCCGGCCAGGTCCGCGGCCGGATCGTCGTCGACGTGGCGCGGTAGGGACCGGTCCGGGCCGAAGCGGGATGGCAACGGCGCCCGCGCATCCCGGGCGCGGAGCCGGCGGACGATCGCCATGACCGCCTCCCTCTGGATGCCCGTCCTCGCGCGGGCCCTGACCACCGGCCTCGTCGTCGTGCTGGCATCCGCGCTCGCCGAGGCCGCGGGCCCGTTCTGGGGCGCGCTGATCATCAGCCTTCCGGTCACGGCCGGTCCGGCCTACGCCTTCATGGCGCTCCAGCACGAGCCGGCCTTCATCGCCGGGGCGGCGCTCAACGGGTTCGCCGCCAACGCGGCGACCGGCGCCTTCCTGATCGTCTACGCGCGGCTCGCCCCGGCCGGCCCGCAGCCGCGCGCCCTCGGGGCGGCCGTGCTGGCCTGGCTCGCCGGTGCCCTCCTCGTCAGCCAGATCGCCTGGACGCCGCTCGCGGCCCTCGCCCTCAACGGCGCCGTGTATGGCCTCGGCGCCGCCCTGTTCCGGACGGGGAGGCGGACGGATTACCGGCGCAGCGCCGTGGCGGCGCGGCGCTGGCTCGACCTCCTGATCCGCGCGGCGGCCGTCGCCCTGTTCGTCACGGCCGTGCTCGCGGCAAGCTCGGTGCTGAGCCCGGCCCGGACCGGCGTGATCGCGGCCTTTCCGGTGGCGCTCACGAGCACGATCGTCATCCTGCATCCCCGTGTCGGCGGGGCGGCGACGGCGCAGCTCGCGGTCACGGCGATCCGGGGCGTGTTCGGCTTCGGCCTGACGCTGCTGACGCTGCACCTCCTGGTCGAGCCCTGGGGCGTTGCGCGGGCGCTGCTCGCCGCGCTCGGCGTGTCGCTCGCCTGGTCGGCGGGGCTTCTCGCCCTGCAGCGGCTGGCGAGCCGGCCCGTCCGTTAGGGCGTTCCCATGATCCCCGGATTCCCATGATCTCCGGATCGCGAAAAGCGCTCCAGCTCCTCGTGGCGTCGCATTTTCCCGCCGCACGGGTGGCCCCTTCGGCGAAAAGCGCTCCGGCGCGGATCAGCGGACCGGTCCCGTCCTGCGATAGATCAGGCACAGGTTGTTGGCCGGCATCGCGACGCGCTCGCGGAAGGTCAGTCCGCATGCCTCGGCCGCCCGGGTGACCGCCTCGAGGTCGCGCAGGCCCCAGTCCGGGTCGCGCGCGCGCAGGTCCGCGTCGAAGGCCGCGTTGCTCGGCGCGGTCGGGCGCCCGCCCTCCCGGAACGGCCCGTAGAGGACCAGGATCCCGCCCTCCGGCAGCACCCGCGCCGCGCCGGCCATCAGCCCCTCGGTCGCCGCCCAGGGCGCGATGTGGATCATGTTGATGCACAGGACGGCATCCGCCCGGTCCACCGGCCAGGCGTCCGAGGCCGCGTCGAGGTCGAGCGGGGCGAGGATGCCGGCGAGGCCGGACGCGCGGGCATGGGCCGCGACGCTGCGCCGGGCGGCGGGCGCGGGGTCGCTCGGCAGCCAGCGAAGCCCCGGGAGCGCGGCCGCGAAGTGGACCGCGTGCTCGCCCGTCCCGCTCGCGACCTCGAGAACGGTGCCGGCCTCCGGCAGGACGCGGCGCAGGACGGCGAGGATCGCGTCGCGGTTGCGCGCGACCGCGGGTGCCGTCAGCGCCTCGTCCGTCGCGTCCCGATCCGGCATCCTCGTCGCGGCCTTTCGGCGATGGCGGCCGGACCGGGCGCGCCCCGTGGTGAGGAACGGGCGGGGACGCCGTGCGGTTCGGCCTCGGGCAGGCCGGGCGGCCCCTGCCGGCGCCGCCCGGTTCCGCTCAGCCCTTGGTGCGGTTGCGGATCATGAAGGAATCGTAGGAATACTCGGCCACCTGGAACCAGAGGTACTCCTCGCCGCGGAACGCGCGCAGACTGTCGTACCCGGCCTTGAAGTCCGGGTTCTTGGCCGAGATCTCCGCGTAGACCTCGTTGGCGGCCTTGAGCGCGGCCTCCATGATCTCGTTCGAGAAGGGGCGCAGCTGCGCGCCCGTGCCGACCAGCCGGCGCAGCGCGGCCGGGTTGCGCGCGTCGTACTTGGCCTGCATGTCGAGATTGGCCGCCATCGCGGCCGACTGGACCACCGACTGGTAGGTCTTGGGCAGGCTCTCCCACTTGGCCTTGTTGATGTAGAAGTGCAGCGTCAGGCCGCCCTCCCACCAGCCCGGATAGTAGTAGAACGGTGCGACCTTGTTGAAGCCGAGCTTCTCGTCGTCGTAGGGCCCGATCCACTCGGCCGCGTCGATCGTGCCGCGCTCCAGCGCCGGGTAGATGTCGCCGCCCGCGACCTGCTGCGGCACCGCCCCGAGCTTGGCCATGACCTGACCGGCAATGCCGGCGATGCGCATCTTGAGGCCCTGGAGGTCCGCGACCGTCTTGACCTCCTTGCGGAACCAGCCGCCCATCTGCGTGCCGGTGTTGCCGCCCGGCAGCGCGTAGATGTTCTGCTTGGCCATGAAGGCGTTGACGATGTCGTTGCCGCCGCCGTGGTAGAGCCACGCGCTCTGCTGGCGGCTGTTGAGGCCGAAGGGCACGGCCGCCCCGAGGGCGAAGGTCGGGTCCTTGCCGACGTAGTAGTAGCCCGCCGTATGGCCCATCTCGACGGTGCCGTTGCCGACCGCGTCGGCGGTCTGGAAGGTGCCGACGATCTCGCCCGCCGCGAAGGGCTGGACCACGAACTTGCCGTCGGTGGCCTCCGAGACGAACTTCGCGAAGACGTCGGACGCCCCGTAGATCGTGTCGAGGGATTTCGGGAAGGCTGAGCTCAGGCGCCAGCGCACCTCGGGGGCCGACTGGGCGATGGCGGGCGCGGCCACGCCCATGGCTGCGGCGCCGAGGCCGGCGCTCTGCAGGAATTCGCGTCTCTTCATGGTGTCCTCCCTGATTTTCTTGCCGATGACGCGCGAGCGGCCCGACGGCTCACTCGATCTTGGGCGGCCCGAGGTCGATGGGCGGCGCCTCGCCGCCGGGCTCGCCCCCGCCGAGCCCCGGCAGGCTGTCGAGCTGCTGCTGGACCGCGGCCGGGTCGATCTTGGTGCCCGAGTCCTTGTAGTGGGTGACCATGCCGGGAAACAGGATGACGAGCGCGACCATGACGCACTGGATCACCACGAAGGGAATCGCCCCGTAGTAGATCTGGCCCGTCGTGATCGGCTCCATCCGGCGGCCGGTGACCCGGTCGATGTAGGGCACCCTGGCGGCCACCGAGCGCAGGTAGAACAGGGCGAAGCCGAAGGGCGGGTGCATGAAGCTCGTCTGCATGTTCACGCCGAGCATCACGCCGAGCCAGATCAGGTCGATGCCGAGCTTGTCCGCGGCGGGGCCGATCAGCGGGATGATGATGAAGGCCAGCTCGAAGAAGTCGAGGAAGAAGGCCAGCAGGAAGATCAGCACGTTGATGAAGATCAGGAACCCGATCTGGCCGCCCGGCAGGCTGGTGAGCAGGTGCTCGACCCAGACATGGCCGTTGACCCCGTAGAAGGTCAGCGAGAAGACGCGTGCTCCGATCAGGATGAACAGCACGAAGGTGGACAGCTTCGCGGTCGACTCGGTCGCCTGCTTGACGATGCCGAGATTGAGGCGGGCCGGATTGCGGTCGAGCCAGCGCTTGATGCCCGCGAGCACGAGCGAGCCAACCGCGCCCATGGCGCCGCCCTCGGTGGGGGTCGCGATGCCGATGAAGATGGTGCCGAGGACGAGGAAGATCAGCAGGAGCGGCGGCACCATCACGAAGGTGACCTGCTCGGCCATGCGCGAGATCAGGCGCAGGCCCGTGAGCCGGCCGATCAGGCCGACCGCGAAGGCGTAGACGGCGCCCGCAGCGACGAGCTCGGCGAGGAGGCTGAGGGTGCCGGCCTGGGCCTGCCGCAGGGCGAGGCTGCCGGCCGCGAGGGCGAGCGCGAGCACGGCCGAGAGCACGAGCCTCTTCACGCCGAGGAAGCGGTTCATCACGGCGCAGATCAGCGCCACGACGGTGGCCACGCAGATCGTCAGGATGACGTAGTCGGCGCCCGCCTTGGTGCCGGTCTGGCGCATCATCGCCGTGCCGACCAGCGCCGAGAAGAGGACCAGCACGCCGAGCTGCCAGACGCCGCGGGCGCCGTTCGGCTCGCGGTAGCCGATCGCCTCCCGCGGCAGGCCCGGCGCGGCCTTGGGATAGACCAGGGTGATCAGGAAGACGTAGCCCGCGTAGAGGCCCGAGAGCATGAGCCCGGGCAGGAAGGCGCCCTCGTACATGTCGCCGACCGAGCGGCCGAGCTGGTCGGCCATGACGATGAGGACGAGGGAGGGCGGGATGATCTGCGCGAGCGTCCCCGACGCCGCGATGACGCCCGAGGCCAGGCGCCGGTCATAGCCGTATCGCAGCATGATCGGGAGCGAGATCAGGCCCATCGAGATCACGGAGGCGGCGACCACCCCGGTCGTGGCCGCGAGCAGCGCCCCCACGAAGATCACCGCGTAGGCGAGGCCGCCCCGAATCGTGCCGAAGAGCTGGCCGATCGTGTCGAGCAGGTCCTCGGCCATGCCGGATCGCTCCAGCACCAGCCCCATGAAGGTGAAGAAGGGGACGGCGAGCAGCACCTCGTTGGACATCACGCCGAAGACGCGCTCCGGCAGGGCCTGGAGGAGGGGCCAGGACAGCGTGATCGTGTCCGGCGCGTAGGGCGCGAGCTCGACGGCGACGACGAAGAACAGGAGGCCGTTGGCGGCGAGCGCGAAGGCGACGGGGTAGCCGAGGAGCAGGAACACGACGAGCGCCGCGAACATGATCGGCGCGAGGTTATGGGCGATCAGCTCGGCCATGGGAGATCATTTCTGCGCGGCGTGGGACGGGAGTGCGGAGGCGCGGGTCAGGGCCGGGGCTGGCCCGGCGCGTGCGGCTCGATCACGAGGTCGGCGACGAGGCGCTCGGCCTCGGCCTCGGCCGCGGCATGGTGGCCGCCCGCGCTTCCGGAATCCTCAAGGTGCCCGGTCAGGATGGCGATCCGCTTGATCAGCTCCGAGAGCCATTGCAGGGCGAGCAGGAAGAAGCCCGCCAGGATCAGGCCCTTGGCCGGCCAGATCAGGAGGCCGCCCGCGTTGGTGGAGACCTCGCCCGACTCGAAGGAATGCAGGAAGAACGGCGTCGAGAGGTAGAGCATCACCGCCACGAAGGGCAGCAGGAAGAACAGGTGCCCGAACACGTCGACGAGGTCGCGCCCGCGCTTCGACAGGCGGTTCGACAGGATGTCGATGCGGATATGCTCGTTGGCCTTGAGCGTCCAGGCGGCGCACAGCATGAACACGGCGCCGAACAGGTACCATTGCAGCTCGAGCCACGCATTCGAGGAGGTGCCGAACACCTTGCGCACGATGGCGTTCAGCGACGAGACGACCACGGCGGCGACGATCGCCCAGGCGGCGAGCTTGCCGACCCGCTCGTTGAACGCGTCGATGAACCGGCTCAGGCCGAGCAGGGGCATCCCATCCTCCCTCGCGGAACCGCCGTTTCAGTTCCGCTGTACACCCATAGCTTGAACCCAAGCCGAGAACAGCCCCTCGAACGAGATTGCCCAGCGTTTGTAACGGGCCTCAATCCGCGAAAAAAACCACCGTGACGAGCATGAAGAGCGGCACCAGGATGCAGCCCGACCAAAGCATGTAGCCGAAGAAGCTCGGCATTCGGATGCCGCGCTCCGCGCAGATCGCCTTGATCATGAAGTTCGGCGCGTTGCCGATATACGAGTTTGCGCCCATGAATACGGCGCCGGCTGAGATCGCTGTCAGCGTGCGCGCGAGCGGGCCCATCAATACTGTTGGATCGCCGCCCGCGAGATTGAAGAAGATCAGGTAGGTCGGCGCGTTGTCGAGGAAGCTCGACAGGCCGCCGGTCAACCAGAAATAGGCGGCATCGACGGGCGTGCCGTCGGGCCGCCCCACCAGCGCGATCAGGGGCGCGAGGGAGCCGTCCGGCCCGGCGCGCAGGATCGCGAGGACCGGGATGATCGTCGCGAAGATGCCGGCGAACAGGATCGCCACCTCTTGGATCGGCGTCCACGCGAAGGCGTTCTCGATGCGGATGGAGCGCCGCGTCGTGCGCCACGACAGCAGCCCGAGCGCGAGGAGCAGCCCGTCGCGGACCAGGCCCTCGAGCGGCCGCTCGACGCCGAACCCGAGGGGCACCCGGATTCCGGAGCGCCACAATCCGCTGGCGAGGACGGCCGCGATGATGCCGGCGAGATAGAGGATGTTGTGCAATCCCTCGATCTCGATCCGGCGCGGCCCGCGGCCCGCGGGCCGAGCGGCGGTCTCGTGCCGCCAGGCGAGGCGATCGATGAGGTAGAACAGGGCCAGCAGGAGGCCGCTCGCGAAGGCCATCGGGCCGGCGAGCGCCGTCATGGTCCAGAGGAAGTCGACGCCCTTGAGGAAGCCGAGAAAGAGCGGCGGATCCCCGAGCGGCGTCAGCGAGCCACCGATATTGGCGACGAGGAAGATGTAGAACACGAAGACATGCGCGTTGCGGCGCCGGCCCTGATTGGCGCGGATCAGGGGCCGGATCAGCAGCATCGCGGCGCCCGTCGTGCCGAGCAGGCTCGCCGCCAGCGTGCCGACGCCGAGGATCGCCGTGTTCGTCAAGGGCGTGCCGACGAGGTTGCCGACGATCCGGATGCCGCCCGCGACCACGAACAGGGAGAACACCAGCAGGATGAACGGCAGGTACTCGACGGCGAGCGCGTGCCAGATCTCCACCGCGGCCGTCGCGGGGCCGAAGCGGGCGGCGCAGGGCAGGAGAAAGGCGGCGGCCCACAGGGCCGCGACCTTGCCGAAATGGTGCTCCCAGAGCCGGGGCACGAGCATCGGCAGAAGCGCGATCGAGAGGAGGAGGCCGGCGAACGGTACGGTCCAGGCCAGGCCGAGCGCGGCCCCGTCGAGGTGAGGCGCGAGGTGGTCCGCGCCGAGCCCCGTCGGTGACGACGCCTGGGCCGACGCGATCGCGGTCGTCTCGGTCAATGGGCTTCCCCCGAATTCCTGCGCCGCCGGTGACCGGATCGGCCGCGCCCGCCAGGGTCCCGGAATTGTCCGGGCCGCATCGCGGACGTGTCGTCGGGCATCCTGATGGCGGGCCGGGCGAGGTCTATAGGAGAGGCTGGGCAGAGGATCCACAGGGCTCGCCCGCATTCGCGGGGGACCGTTCCGCTCGGGGAGCAGCCGCGACCGGCGCGTGTCCCCGCCCCCATGCGGCGCGATCCCGCGGCCATTCCTGCGAATCGGGCGCGCGGTGCCAGCGATTCGGCGTGGCGCCGTCGCCTCCGCGTCCGGCCGCACGGCTCCGCGGCGCCCGGGCCGCGCATCCGCCCGGAGCGGACGAGCGGGGATCCGCCTTGCGGTCTTGCGGGGACGATGAGCCGCCTTCCGCGACGTGGCAGCACGGCAACAGCCCTATGGAACCTTTGCCGGAGTCACGAATCCGTGTTGCTCAAGCTACCTCCTTCACACAATGTGCTGGCGCAAATGGGCTGAACCAGTTCGCGTGCGAACGCTCCGGAATCTGGGTCGGACATAAGAAAACGAACGCAACAAGGGCAGCGCAGGTCGATTGCGCAAATCGCCCGTTCGGTCTCGAAACCATTGGAGGTTGTAATGAAGCTCCTGAAGACCGCACTTCTTGGAACTGCGGCCTGTCTGTCAGTCGTGAGCGGTGTGCAGGCGGCAGATCTTCCGGTCAAGAAGGCCGTACCCGTCGAGTACGTTCGCGTTTGAGGCGCCTACGGAGCGGGGTTCTTCTACATTTTTAACACCGACACCTGCCTGCGCGTCTCGGGACGCGCGCGGTTCGAGGCCGGCTACCAGACGAATTTCAGCCGGAACCAGGGCGCCGGCGACACGACCGGCTACCGCGGCCTGCTGCGGCTCAACGTCGATGCCCGCACCCAGACGGCCTACGGCACCCTGCGCGCCTTCACCCGCATCGAGATGGCGTCGCGCACCGGCTACCCGACCCTGAACTCCGGCACGCAGCAGCGCATCGGCAACGCCTTCCCGGCCCTCGGCCAGGATCAGTTCGGCCGCGCCCAGCAGTTCGTGAACGTCGACAAGGCCTTCATCCAGTTCGCCGGCTTCACGGCCGGTCGCGCCTCGTCGTTCTTCGACTTCTACGCCCATGACTTCGAGATCATGGCCGGCACGCTCGGCTCGGACGTCGCCTCGACGAACCTCCTCGCCTACACGGCCAAGCTCGGCGACGGCCTGACCGCCACCCTGTCGGTGGAAGACCCGACCTTCCGCAAGAACACGGTCTACTCGCCCGCCAACGGCGCCGTCGCGGCGATCGTGGGCAGCTCGACCTTCGCGACCTTCGGCGCGAGCAACGCGCCCGCGCCCGTCTTCCTCGGCTTCAACGCCGCGGGCGCCGGCACCGGCGTCGGCTTCGTCGACGTGATCGAGCGCAACCGGATGCCCGACTTCGTCGGCGCCCTGCGCTACGACGCGGCCTGGGGCTCGGCCCAGATCTCGGCCGCCGTCAAGGACGTCAACGTCGGCAACTTCATCCCGGGCAGCTTCCTCGGCACCACCGGACCCGGCGCCGGCGTTCCGCTGACGGCCGCGAACGCCGCCGTGCGGGCGCGCGTTCCCACCGAGTACGGCTGGGCCGTCCAGGGCGGCCTGAAGCTCAACATGCCCTACGTCTCGCCCGGCGACACGCTCTACCTCCAGGGCGCCTACGGCGAGGGCGCGACGGTCTACACCGGCTACCAGGCGTATACCGGCACCTACATCTCGAACACGACCTCGCTCCAGGGCTCGCCGTTCCAGCAGTACCTGAGCGACGCGACGCTGAACCCGGTGACCGGCAAGATGCAGCTCTCCACGAGCTGGACCGTGGTCGGTTCGTATCTGCACTACTGGTCGCCCGAGTGGCGGTCGGCCTTCTTCGCGAGCTACGGCGAGCTGAACTTCGCTCCCGGCGCCCGCATCGCCCAGGGCCTCGCCACCACGATCGGCGGCACCACCCTGGCCGGATCGCCGGGCGTCCCCGGAACCCGCAGCTTCCTGCTCAGCCAGGTTCTGCGCGACACCTACCAGGTCTATGCCGGCGCCAGCCTGATCTGGTCCCCGGTCAAGGATCTCGATATCGGCGTCGAGGGCATGTACACCAGCATCGGCGTCCAGCAGGGCCGCGTGACCGACCTGAACAAGAACTTCGGCGTCAGCGCGGCTCAGATCAACGCCGGCATCGCGGTCCGGACGGTCTCGTCCTACGACGGCGGTCAGGTCCGCGTGCGCGTGCAGCGCGACTTCTAAGAGCGGCTGATCCGGGGATCGCGCTCGCGTCCGGTCGGGATCCGGTTCGGCGCGAACGCGAAATCCGGGGCGTTGCTTCTCAAGGTTCGGGGCTCGGCCTTCACGGCCGAGCCCCTTCTTTTTGGCGGTGGCCCTCACGCGGTCCGGCTCTGGACGGGCCGGCCGGTCCGAGCTCTCCGCACGCGCCGTTCGGCACGCGCCGCAGCGTGGTCAGGCGGGCGGCGCAGCCTGGAGCGGGCCGGATCTGCGGGGGCCTTCGGTCCCGTCACGATCGGATGCTCGCCGTTAGAGCATTGATCTGGCGCGCTTTCTGGTCGCCAAACCGGCAACCGCTTCGGCGGAAAGCGCGCTGGCAGGCCACGCGATGCCCCGGGCGCGGATCTCGGCGCGCCGCATCCGCGCGCTCTGGTTGCTCAACCCGCCTGACGGCGCAGATAGGCGACGAACCGCGCGGCCGCCGAGGCCCGGTCGCCTTCGTTGACGATGGTGTGGTCGGCCAGGGCCGGAGCCTCGCGCGCGAGACGGGCGGCCAGATCGCCGTCCTGGGCGCGGCCGCGGGCGGCGAGGCGCCCGGCCAGGATGTCCGGCGAGGCGGTCACGGCCACCACCCGCACGCGCGGAAGTAGGCGCCGCGCATCCGCGACGACCCGGCGCGAGACATTGCAGACGATCCAATGGCCGCGACCGGCCGCTTCCAGCGCGTCGGCCGGGATCGCGTAGCCGAGCCCGTGGGCGCGCCAGTGCAGGGCGAAGGCGCCCGCGGCCGCGCCCCGCGCGAAATCCGGCTCCGAGATCTCGATATTGTCCTCGTGGGCGGAGGGGGGGCGCGTCACGAGGCGTCGCGGGAAGACGAAGCGCGCGTCGCCGGCGAGGTCCTCGCGGGCCAGCCCGATCAGGGTGTCCTTGCCGGCCCCGCTCGGGCCGACCACGAGCACGAAGCCGCCGGTGCGGTCCATCACACCACCCGTTCGCCCGCGCGCCAGACTTGGCGCACCACCGGGACCCCCTGCGCGATCCGCACGCGGACGAGATCGGCCCGCAGGCCGACCGCGATCCGGCCGCGGTCGTTGAGGCCGGTGGCCCGGGCCGGGTTGGCGGTGACGGTGGCGATCGCCTCCGGCAGGCGGATGCCGGGCACGCGCTCCGGCAGCTGGAAGGCCGCCATGAGCAGGCTCGCGGGCACGTAATCCGAGGAGAGGATGCTGAGCAGCCCCGCCTCGGCCAGATCCTGCGCCGCGACGTTGCCGGAATGCGAGCCGCCGCGGATGAGGTTTGGCGCGCCCATCATCACGGTGATGCCGGCAGCGTGGGAGGCTTGCGCCGCCTCGAGCGTCGTCGGGAACTCGGCGAGCGCGACGGATTCCGCGCGGGACATCCCGACATCGGCGAGGGTCGTGTCGTCGTGGCTCGCCAGCGGGATGCCCATCGCGTGCGCCAGGGCGACGAGAGCGGGCCGGTTCATGGCGGTCAGGGCTCGGCCCTCGCGGATCTTGCGCTCGGTGCCGGCCCTGATCTCCTCGATCGGGCGGCCGCCGCGCCCGGCATACTGATAGTATTTCGAGACGTCGCGGAACTGGCGCTGCCCGGGCGTGTGGTCCATCAGCGAGATCAGCCCGACCGGGAACCGCTCGGCGAAGGCCCGGACCGCGTCGACCACGTCGGCGGACGGGATCTCGCAGCGCAGGTGCGTGCGGTGATCGGCCCGGAACAGGCCCGACGCTCGCGCGTCCGCGATGGCCTGCGCCAGCGCGTCGAGCTCGGAGCCGAGCCCGCTGCCGTCCGGATCGGACCCGGCCCGCAGGGAGTCGAACACGGTGGTGATGCCGGAGGCGGCGATCTGGGCGTCGTAGGCCAGCACCGCCCCGAGGGGATGCCAGCGCACGCCGGGGCGGGGGGCGTAGTGGCTCTCGAGATGGTCGGTGTGAAGCTCGACGAGGCCGGGGAGCAGGATGTCGCCGCGCAGATCGAGGCCGCGCTCGGGGGCAGGGCCCTCGCCGATCTCGGCGATGCGCCCGCCCGTCACCGCGAGCCAGCCCGTCTCGACCCGATCCGGCAGGACCAGGCGCGCATTCTCGACGATCTCGATCGCGCCCGTCATCGTCCCGGCTCCATCCGCCATCGCCTCGGCTCCGCTCGTCATGCCGCGGCCCGCCCGCGGAAGGCCGCCACGTCGACCACGCGGGTCGCCACCGCCTCGCGCACGTCCGCGTCGTGGAAGATCCCGAGGATGCCGGCCCCCGCCGCCCGCTTCTCCCGGATCAGCGCGACCACGACGGCACGGTTGCGGGCGTCGAGGGAGGCCGTGGGCTCGTCGAGGAGCAGGAGCGGCCGCTCCGCGATCAATCCGCGGGCGATGTTGACCCGCTGCTGCTCGCCGCCCGAGAAGGTCGCGGGCGGCAGGTCCCACAGCCGCTCGGGCAGGTCGAGCCGGGTCAGGAGATCGGCGGCCCGGCGCCGGGCCGCCTCGGGCGCGAGCCCGCCCTCGATTCCCGCCGCCTCGACGACGGCGCGGGCGCCGACGCGGGGGATCACCCGCAGGAACTGCGAGACGTGGGCGACGACGTGCCGGCGCAGGGCCAGGATCTCGCGGGGCTCGGCCCGGGCGACGTCGATCCAGCGTCCGTCGTCCCGGATCCGGATCGCGCCGCGATCGCAGCGGTAATTGCCGTAGGCCATCTTCAGGAGCGAGGACTTGCCCGAGCCCGAGGCGCCGCCGAGCACGACGCACTCGCCCGGATGCACGGCGAAGGTCGCTCCCGCGATCACCGGCAGCACCGCGCCGCCGCGCAGGTGCAGGGTGAAGCTCTTGGCGACGTCCTCGAAGGCGAGCAGGGGCATCGACATCACGCGGCGAGCACCGATGAGACCAGGAGCTGGGTATAGGCGGCCTGGGGATCGTCGAGGACCTGATCGGTCAGCCCGGTCTCGATCACCCGGCCGGCGCGCATCACGAGGACGCGGTGCGACAGGAGGCGCGCGACGGCGAGGTCGTGGGTGACGATGATGACGGCGAGGCCGAGCTCGGCCACCAGCCCGCGGACCATGTCGAGGAGGCGGGCCTGCACCGAGACGTCGAGGCCCGAGGTCGGCTCGTCCATGAGCACGAGGCGCGGCGCGGTGACGAGGTTGCGGGCGATCTGCAGGCGCTGGCGCATGCCGCCCGAGAAGCGCGTCGGCGGATCGTCCACGCGATCCGCGGCGATCTCGACGCGGGCGAGCCAGTCGAGCGCGGCGGCGCGGATGCGGCCGTAATGCCGCTCGCCGACCCCCATCAGGCGCTCGCCGACATTGCCGCCGGCCGTGACCGCCATGCGCAGGCCCTGCGCCGCGTCCTGGCGCACGAAGCCCCAATCGGTGCGCATGAGCGCCCGGCGCTCGGCCGCGCCGAGATCGGCGAGATCGCGGGTCGTGCCGTCGCGCATCCGGTAGGCGACCGACCCGGCATCCGCCGCGACCTCGCCGGCGATGAGGCCGAGCAGGGTGGACTTGCCGGAGCCCGATTCGCCGACGACCGCCAGCACCTCGCCGGGATCCAGGGCGAGGTCGATGCCGTCGCAGGCCAGGCGCGCGCCGTAGCGCTTCGTCAGGCCCCGCACGCTGAGCAGGGGACCGCCGGGCAGGGGACCGCCGGGCAGGGAATCGCTTGGCAGGGAATCGCTCATGCCGCCCGGTCTCCCTCGGCGCCCTGCGCCCGCCGCTCCTCGCAATGGTCGGTGTCCGAGCACACGAACATCCGCCCGCCGGCATCGTCGAGGACGACCTCGTCGAGATAGACGCGCCCAGCCCCGCACAGGGCGCAGGGCCGGTCGAAATGCTGCACCCGGAACGGATGATCCTCGAAGTCGAGGCTCCTCACCCGCGTGTGGGGCGGCACCGCGTAGATGCGCTTCTCGCGCCCCGCCCCGAAGAGCTGGAGGGCGGGGCAATCGTCCATCTTGGGGTTGTCGAATTTCGGGGTCGGCGACGGGTCCATGACGTAGCGGCCCGCGACCTCGACCGGGTAGGCGTAGGTCGTGGCGATGTGGCCGTGGCGGGCGATGTCCTCGTAGAGCTTCACGTGCATCAGCCCGTACTCGGCGAGCGCGTGGAGCTGGCGCGTCTCGGTCTCGCGCGGCTCGAGGAAGCGCAGGGGCTCCGGGATCGGCACCTGATAGACGAGCACCTGCCCCTCGCGCAGCGGCGCCTCGGGGATGCGGTGGCGGGTCTGGATCACGCTGGCCTCCCGCGTGCGGGTCGTCGTGGCGATCCCGGCCGTGGCGGAGAAGAAGCGGCGGATCGAGACCGCGTTGGTGGTGTCGTCGGCGCCCTGGTCGATGACCTTGAGCACGTCCGAGGCGCCCAGGATCGCGGCCGTGACCTGAACCCCGCCGGTCCCCCAGCCGTAGGGCATCGGCATCTCGCGGGACGCGAAGGGCACCTGATAGCCCGGAACGGCGATCGCCTTGAGGATCGCGCGCCGGATCATCCGCTTGGTGCCCTCGTCGAGATAGGCGAAGTTGTAGCCGGCGGTCTGCATGGCGGCGGAGGTGCTCATCACTCGGCCGCCTCCCGGAGCGGATCGTCGCCCGCGTCGGGCCGGCCATGGGGCCGGCCATGAGCCGCCGCGTGCTCGGCGCGCAGCCGGCGGACGAGTTCGAGCTCGGCCTGGAAATCGACGTAGTGCGGCAGCTTCAGATGCTCGACGAAGCCGGTCGCCTGCAGGCTGTCGCAATGGGCCAGGACGAATTCCTGGTCCTGGGCCGGGGCCCCGACGGGCTCGCCGAGCTCGCCGGCGCGCAGCGAGCGGTCGACGAGGGCCATCGCCATCGCCTTGCGCTCGCCCTGTCCGAAGGCGAGGCCGTAGCCGCGGGTGAATTGCGGCGGCACCGCGCCGCTGCCGTGGAACTGGTTGAGCATCTGGCACTCGGTCATCGCCACCGTGCCGAGCTCCACCGGAAAGCCGAGCTCCTCGGGCGTGAACGCGACGGCGACCGCACCGAACCGGACCTCGCCGACGAAGGGGTGGGTCCGGCCGTAGCCGCGCTGCGTCGAGTAGCCGAGCGCGAGAACGAAGCCCTCGTCGCCCCGGGCCAGCGCCTGGAGACGCACGGCGCGATCGGCCGGATAGTCCACCGGCTCGCGGGTGAGGTCGCCGACCGGCGCGCCCTCGTCGGCGGGCGACGCCTCGAGGAGGCCGGCCTCCCGCAGCAGGTCCGTCACGCGCGGGCAGGCGCCGGCATCGGGGCCGGGCTCGGCCTCCGCCGCCGCCTCCGGTTCGCGGCCCTCGGCCAGCGAAGGGTCGATCAGCCGGTGGGTATAGTCGAAGGTCGGGCCGAGCACCTGCCCGCCGGGCAGGTCCTTGAAGGTGGCCGAGATCCTGCGCGAGACCGCCATGGCGCCGGTATCCACCGGCTCCGTCGCCCCGAAGCGCGGCAGCGTCGTCCGGTAGGCCCGCACCAGGAACACCGCCTCGACCACGTCGCCGCGCGCCTGCTTGAGGGCGAGCGCGGCGAGGTCGGGGTCGTAGAGCGAGCCCTCGGTCATGACCCGGTCGACGAGCAGGCTCATCTGCTCGCGGATCTGCGCCACGGTCAGGTCGGGCACCGCCCGGTCGCCCCGGCGCGCCTCGGCGAGCAGGCGGTGGGCGTTGTCGATGGCGGCCTCGCCGCCCTTCACGGCCACGTACACGGGCTCACGCCTCCATGGAGTCGACGACGGGCTCAACGAGCCGCGCCGAGCGCGGCAGGCCGGCGACGCGGCCGGGTGCGGTGAGGAGAAGGTCGACGCCGCGCGGGAAGCCGGCGTGGTTCGCGCGAAGGCGCGCGGGCCAGTCCGCCGGCAGGGGCGCCGCGTCGAGCTGCGTTCGCCCGCGGATGCCCGGCCCCTCGAGGCCGAGGCCGTCATCGTCGGACAGGCGCTCGACCGCCAGGATCAGGGTGGTCGAGGCGTCGGGATAGTCCGGGCTCCCCTGCCGGAACTGCGCGAAGTCGGGGCAGGCGGCCGGATCGGCGATCAGCGCGAAGGCGGCCTCGGCCGGCGACGGCACGATGGGGGCTCCGGTGTGGAAGCGCAGGAACTCGGACACCGCGGCGACCTCCGCGAGGGGCGCGTCGAGCCAGATCGGCGTGTCGGCATCCGCGAGCGTCAGCGCGAGCGCGGCGAGTTCCGGCGCGAGCGGGGCAGGGGGCGCCAGGGCGCAGGCCAGGGATCCGACGCGGCCCGGCCGGGCGAGCGCGTCCATCGCGGCCCGGAAGACGGCCTGCGCGTCGTGCACCGGATCGGTAAAACCGCGGGCAAGCGCCATCAATCCTCTCCCCGAACCAGGGTGAAGAAGTTCACCCGCGTCGCCGCGACACGCCGCGCCGCGGCCTCGGCCTCCCGCCTCCGCCGCTCGGCGACCCTCGCCAGGGCGGCCTCGACGGCGGCGCGGCTCTCCGCGCGCTGCCAATGGGCGTCGAGGAGGGCGGCGAGCCGCGCCCTCGGGCGGTCCCGGCCGAGATGGTAGGCGAAACCGGTCTCGCCGGAGGGCAGCCGCACCGCCGCCCGCGTCACGGTGGCCTCGCCGAGGTTGAAGGCGCGCCCGTCGCCGCCGATGCGGCCGCGGGCCATGACGAGGCCGGTCTCGGGCGCCCGCAGGTCCTCGGCCTCGTCGGAGAGGCCCACGCCGGCGAGGACGCCCCTCAGCTCGGCCAGCGTCGCCGCTCCGGCCAGCGCCATCGCGGCGCGGCGCGCCTCGACCTCTGGCGTCGTGCGGCCCGCTGGTGTTTCGCTGGCGATCGGAATCATGCTGCGAAGGCTCCGAATTCGTCTATATGTATAGACAACCGGGGAAACGAGAACAAGGGCAATTCGGACCCGTCATGGCCATCACGCGCGACACTCCCGTGACATCCCTGCAGCGCGGCGGAGGCCTGGCGGCCTGGCGCCAGATTGCCGACGCGCTGGCGGAGGCCATCGGGCAGGGCGAATTCCCCCCCGGCAGCCAGCTTCCCACCGAGGCGTCGCTGGCCGGGCGATTCGGCGTGAACCGCCATACGGTACGTCGGGCCCTCGGCGTGCTCGCCGAGCGCGGGCTGGTGCGCGCCACCCAGGGGCGCGGCACCTTCGTCGAGCAGGGCCAGATCCCCTATCCGATCGGTCGGCGCACCCGCTTCTCCGAGATCGTCTCGCGGGCGGGCCGCGAGGCTTGGGGCGACCTGACCGCGGCGGCGACGGCGCCGGCCGATGTCGAGACCGCCGCGGCGCTGGGGATCGCGGCCGGCGCACCCGTCATCGAGATGCTCACGCTGCACCGGGCCGACGGCGCGCCGATCTCGGCGGCGCGGATCTGCCTGCCGCTGCCGCGCTTCTCCGGGTTCGACGCGGCCTACGCGCGCCTCGGCTCGATCACCCGGGCCTTCGCGGAGTTCGGCGTCGACGACTACACCCGCCTCTCGACGCGGATCGGCGCGCGCGCCGCGACAGCTGAGGAGGCCGCCCGCCTCGACATCGCGCCGGGCCGCCCGCTGCTGATCGTGTCGAGCGTGAACGTCGACGGCGGGGGCCTGCGCATCGAGGCGAGCCGGAGCCTGTTCTCCGCCGACCGCGTGGAGCTGCTGGTGGAGTAGACGACGCGTCCCTAACGCGCCTCGCCCCCGATCAGCGCCCGGCGCAGGCGCCCCGAGACGGCGTCGATCGCAGCGACCGTGGCGAGGATCATCAGGACCAGGAAGGCGACCTGCTGCAGTTCGAGCACGCGGATCAGCTCGGTGAGGTACTGGCCGATGCCGCCGGCCCCGACGATGCCGATGATCGTCGCCGAGCGCGTGTTCGATTCGAAGAAGTACAGGACCTGGCTCCCGAGGACCGGAAGGACGGCCGGCACGAGGCCGAAGCGGATGCGGTGGAGCGGGCTGCCGCCCGAGGCGGCCACGCCCTCGCCGGCCCTGCGGTCGGCGGTCTCGACCGCTTCGGAGAACAGCTTGCCGAGCGCGCCGAAATCCGCGCAGGCGATGGCGAGCGCGCCCGCGAAGGGTCCGAGGCCGACCACGTTGATCCAGATCAGGGCCCAGATCAGGACGTCGACAGAGCGGATCACGTCGAGGCCGCGCCGGACCGCGAAATGCGCGAACGGGTTCCGCACCACATTTCTGGCGGCGAGGAACGCCACCGGGAAGGCGAGGAGCGCGGCGGTCAGGGTGCCCAGGAAGGCGATCGCGAGGGTCTCGCCGAGCGCCTGCAGGAAGTCCGGAAAGCGCCCGCCGGCGCTCGGCGGCAGCATCATGAGCGAGAACTCGCCGAGGCGCCCGAGGCCGTTGAGGATGCGCGTCGCCGAGAAGTCGAGCCGCGCCATCGCGAAGCCGGTGAGCCCGAGAAGGGCCGCCGCGGCGGCGAGCGTCGCGAGGCGGGCCGGCCAGGAGACGCGGAACGCGTCGGGGTAGCGCAGCCGAAGGGCGGCGACGTCGGCCGTTCGGCCCCGGGCGGGCGGCGGCCGGGTCACCGCGCGGCCTCCAGGCCGAGCAGGCGATGGCGCAGCCGCTCGGTGGCGAGGTCGATCGCCATCACGGTGACGATGATCATCAGGAGGATCGCGCTGACATCAGTGTAGTAGAAGTTGCGGATCGCCACGAGGAATTCCTGGCCGATGCCGCCGGCGCCGACGAAGCCCATCACGCCCGCGCCCCGCACGTTGATCTCGAAGCGCAGCAGGCCGTAGGAGGCGAAGTTCGACAGGACCTGCGGCAGCACCGCGAAGCGGATCGCCTCGACCCGCGAGGCGCCGGAGGCGGTCAGGCCCTCGACCGGCTTCATGTCGATGTTCTCGACCACCTCGGCGAACAGCTTGCCGAGCGCCCCCGCGGTGTGGATCGCGAGGGCAAGCACGCCGACCATCGGCCCGAGGCCGAAGGCGATCACGAAGACCAGCGCGAACACGATCTCGGGCACCGTGCGGAACAGCTCGAGGCTGCGCCGCGCGAGGAAGCACCCGGTCCGGGTCCGCGCGAGGTTGGCGGCCGCGCCGAAGCACAGGAGGAAGGCCGCGAGCCCGCCGAGCAGCGTGCCGAGATAGGCCATCAGCAGCGTCTCGCCGAGGAGCGCTGCCCATCGCGGCAGGCCCCAGTACCATTCGACGAGGTCGCCCCGGAGGTTGCCGAGGGTGAGATGCGGCAGGATCTGGCCGATATAGGCGGTGAAGTTGCCGATGTTCTCGGCAAACACCAGGGGCCTCACCTCGGCCATGAAGCCGGCGACCACCGCCAGGCCGGCGACGATCGCGAGGGTCGCCAGCGTGCGGCGTCGGCTCGCCGCCATGGCCCGCGCGTAGGCGTCCTCCAGCGTCGCCGCGCGCTCGGGCGCCAGGGCCGCGATGCGGCGGGTCATCGAGGCCGTCCGGGCGCCGCGATCAGGACTTGCGGCGCTGGTCGTCGTTGAACTTCAGCATCTCGATGATCGGCTGGTAGTCCTTGAGCGTGACCGGCGCGAAGCCGAGGTCCTTGCCGTCGGAGAGGCGGTCGAAGGCGGCCTTGTCGGCCGTCGGCAGATCGATGAAGGCCCGGCGGATCCTCGCCTTCAGGTCGTCCGGCAGGCTCGCCAGCATCGCGAAGGGCCCCTCCGGCAGGAACTCGGACTTGAAGATCACCCGGAAGTCCGACTGCCCCATCTGCGAGCCGTCGGGCTTCTTCAGCATGCCCTTGGTCGCCATGCGGGTGACCATGGTGTCCGTCTCGGAGTTCCAGAGATTGGCCGCGGCGTCGGCGGTGCCCTGGACCAGGGCGAGGACGGCGTTCTCGTGGCTGCCGGCGTAGACGGTCTTGCCGAAGAGCTTGTCGACGTCGTAGCCGGCCTTGTTCAGGAAGAAGCGCGGGGCCTGGTTGCCGGAGGTCGAGTTCGGGTCAACGAGCGCGAGGCTCTTGCCCTTGAGATCCTCGACCGACTTGTAGGGGCTGTCGGCGCGCACGTAGAGTACCGAGTAGTAGCCTGAGGCACCGTTGTTGTGCGTCTGGTTGACGATCGGCTCGAGCTTCACGCCAGTCATCACCGCCCGGGAGAAGGAGGCCGGCCCGTAGAAGGCGATCTGGATGTTGCCGGCGCGCTGGCCCTCGATCACCGCCGCGTAGTCGTTGGCGACCCGCAGCTTGACCGGCACGCCGAGCGCCTTGGTCAGGTAGGCGGTCAGCGGCGCGTAGCGGTCCGTGGTGCCCGAGGCGTTCTCGGCCGGGATCACCCCGAGGGTCAGCTCGGAATACTTGCCCGAGCCGCCCTGCGCGGCGGCGGGAGCGGCGAGCAGGGCGAGCGCGGCGAGGGCGCCGGCGAGGCTGCGGCGAGTGATCATGTCCGTCTCCTGTGACTTGCGTGTCGTCGAACGGGTCTGGCCGGTCAGGCGACGAGCGCCTTCCCTTGGCCGAGTTCGCCTTGGCCGAGCTGCCCTTGGCCGAGCTCCCCTTGGCCGAGCCCCTCTGGGCCGAGCACCGCCTGCGCGGCCGGCCGGCGGTCCATCACCTCGCCGGCCTCGAGGCCGTAGAGGCGCTGCGCCACGTCCTCGGTGAGGTCGAAGGCGCGCCCGTCGAACACCACGCGCCCGTCGGCGAGGCCGACCAGGCGGTCGCAATAGGCCCGGGCGAGGTCGAGCGAGTGCAGGTTGCACAGCACGGTGATGCCGAGGCGCTTGTTGGCGTCGGCCAGGGCGTCCATCACGAGCTTGGTGTTGCGCGGGTCGAGGGAGGCCACCGGCTCGTCCGCCAGGATGATGTCGGGCTCCTGAACCAGGGCGCGGGCGATGGCGACGCGCTGCTGCTGGCCGCCGGAGAGCTGATCGGCGCGATGTCCCGCGAACTGGCCCATGTCGAAGCCGTCGAGGGCCGCCAGGGCCAGGGCACGATCCCGCGTCGACCAGATCTTGAGGAGCGACCTGTGGCTCGGCACCCGGCTGAGGCGCCCCATCAGCACGTTCGTCAGCACGTCGAGACGCCCGACGAGGTTGAACTGCTGGAACACCATGGCGCAGCGGGCGCGCCAGCGGCGCAGGTCGCGGCCGCGCAGGGCGGTGACGTCCTGCCCGTCGAACAGGATCCGTCCGGCGGAGGGTTCGGCGAGCCGGTTCAGCATCCGCAGGAAGGTCGACTTGCCGGCGCCCGAGCGGCCGATCACGCCGACGAAGCTGCCGGGCTCGATCCGCAGCGAGACGCGGTCGACCGCGTGCCGGCTTCCGTAGCGGCGGGTGAGGTCTTCGACGATGAGCATGCCTTCGTCCGTCGCGAACAACGAAGGGCTGTAGACGCCTCGCCGACGACGATAGGATGACAGCCGCCCCGGATTTCCCCCGCTCAGGCCCCGTGGCGCTCGAGAAAGGCGTCGATCGGGAGCGCCCGGAAATCGGGCAGGGCGCGGCGGAGGCGCTCGTGATCCCAGTCCCACCAGGCGAGGGCCAGCAGGCGCTCGGCGACCGGTTCGGGGAAGCGCCGCCGCAGCGGCCGCGCGGGGTTGCCGACCACGATCGTGTAGGGCGCCACGTCGCGCGTCACGATCGCCCCGGCACCGACGACCGCGCCCGTGCCGACCGTCCGGCCCGGGAGGACGACGGCGCCGTGCCCGATCCAGACGTCGTGGCCGAGGGTGACGGGCCGCGCGCGGCGCCGCTCGAAGAAGGCGGCCTCGTTCTCCTCCTCCGGCCAGTAGGACTTGGCCCGATAGGTGAAATGGGCCTGCGAGGCCCGCTCGACCGGGTGGTTGCCGGGGTTGATGCGCACCTGCGCGGCGATCGAGCAGAACTTCCCGATCCGCGCGTAGATCGCCTCGCCGTCCTCGACAATGTAGGAGTAGTCGTCGAGGCTCGTCTCGGTGAGCCGGGTGCGGGCCCCGACCTCGGTGTAGCGCCCGAGCCGGCACCGCAGGATGCGGGCGGTCGGGTCAACCACCGGTTCGAGACCAAGCCTGTCCGCCGCCATGCGCTGCCTCCTGGAACCGCCCTGCCGAACCGCGCACCGGTCCGGCGGGCAATATTTCACGGCGCGAACGGGATGCGCTGCAGGATCCGGAACGGCTCCCCGCCCTCCTGGCGCATGACCGTGACCGCGTCGATCACGACGCTGGCCTCGGCATCGTAGGCGCGGGCCATCCGGGCGAGCCAGAGCTCGCGCTCCTCGGCGGCGAGGCTGCCGGTGAGCGTCATGTGGAAGCGGAACGCCTCGAAGACATGGGGATATCCCCAGCGGTCCAGCAGCGCCCGCCCGCGCGGATCGAGCCGGTCGGGACGGCGCCGGGCCCGCTCGGCCTCCGTCAGCGGAGCGCGCAGGACATCCAGCGCGGCGACGCACTCGGCCGCGAAGAGATCGACGTCCGGGACGGGCGCTTCCGGAACCAGGGCAACGAAGCTGCCGAGGAGCGCGACCTGAAGGCGGCCGGCCGGCAGCGGCCGGCGGTGCTCCGTCAGCGCCGCGCAGGCCCGGACGAGAGCGTCCTCGCCGATGCCGGCGGCGAGGCGCATCGGGGCCTTCAGGGTTGCGTGGAACCCGTAGGTCCTGGGCTCGGCCGTGACGGCCGCGAGCGCCGCTCCGGCCGCCACGACGCAATCCGGTGGCGGGCCGTCGCCGAGCACGCCCGCCCCGAAGCGGGCGAGCGCGGATCCCGGCGCCGGGGTGAAGTAAAGCGCGTAGCGGACCGTGCTGCTCAAACGAGGCGCTCTCAGACCTTGGGCCCGCTTCCGGACATGGCGTCGGGCCGCGATGTCGTCCGGTCCATAAGGCCGCCGCGCCGCGATTTTATGACGCCGCCGCGCGGACGCTCAAAGCCCGTGCCGGACGGCGGGATGCGTCGCGGCGCCCGGGAGCGCTCGCCCCGCCGGTCGACAGGTAAGGGGACGGTTCCCGCACGGGCCCGGCTCTGCCAGAGAGATGCGGTGGACCGAGCTGGAAGACATCCGATGCTGCCCGATGCGACGGCGCTGCCGCTGACCGAGATCCTGCTGCGTCTCGGCCTGGCGACGCTGTGCGGCCTGGCGCTGGGGCTCGAACGCGAGTTGCGCGGCAAGGACGCGGGCCTCAAGACCCACGCACTCGTCAGCCTGAGCTCGGCCGTGATCACCGCCTCGGCCCTGAGCATGTACGCGGATGTGCGCGCCCACGGCGGCGACGCGGATCCGCTTCGCGTCATCCAGGGCTTGGCACAGGCCATCGGCTTCATCGCGGCCGGCACGATCTTCGTGGCCCAGCGCGACGTGAAGAACCTGACCACGGCCGCCAGCATCTGGTTCGCGGCCTCGGCCGGCATCGTGGCGGGCGCGGCGCAGTTCAAGCTGCTCGCCGTCGCGATGGGCATCGGCTTCGCCGTGCTGATCCTTCTCAAGCTCCTGGAGCGCTACGGCCTGTCGGGAAAGGATTGAGGCCCGGAGCGCCCGCCCGCGGGCTTCGCGGCAGGGCGCTCACGGGCAGGGAACGCTCAGCGCAAGATGCCGGCCGCCAGGAGCCTGTCGCGCTCGGCGGCCGGAAGATCGTGCCGCTCGGCCACGATCTCGGCGGTCGACCCGCCGAGGGCCGGCGGCATCCGGCGCACGGGCGCGCGGGCCCCGTCGAGGCGGTAGGGCGGCGCGAGGACGTGCGCGGCGGCATCGGCCCCCGGACCCTGCGGAACGACGAGGCCGGCGCTGCGGGCGCGCGGCGAGGTCAGGGCCTCGTGCAGGCCGAGAACCTCGCCGCAGGGAATGCCCGCCGCGGAGAGCCGCGCGAGGAGGTCGGAGCGGGGCCACCGGGCGAGTTCCGCCTCCATCACCGGCAGGAACGCGGCCCGATTGCGGGACCGCGCCAGGTTCGTGGCGAAGCGCGGGTCGCTGCAGAGGTCCGGCCGACCGAGCACCTGCTCGCAGAAGCGGCGGTACTGACCGTTGTTGCCCACCGTCAGCACGATCGGCCCGTCGGCGGCCTGGAACACGCCGTAGGGCACGATGGAGGGATGGGCGTTGCCGTAGCGGAGGGGATCGCGCCCCTGCACCATGGCCTCCAGTCCGCAATAGGAGGTGAGCGCCACGCCGCAATCGAACAGGGCGAGCTCGACGTGGCGGCCGCGGCCGGTGCGCTCGCGCTGGAACAGGGCGGCGAGCACGGCCTGGGCCGCGTACTGGCCGGTGAAGAGGTCCACCGCCGCGAGGCCGAACTTCAGGGGCGGGCGCCCGGCCTCGCCGTTGAGGGCCATCAGCCCGGCCTCGCCCTGCACCACGAGGTCGTAGCCCGGCCGCGTCGCCTCCGGCCCGTCCGAGGCGTAGCCGGAGACCGAGCAGTAGATCAGGCGCGGGTTCTCGGCGGAGAGCGCCGCGTAGCCGAGGCCGAGCCGGTCGGCGCCGCCGGTCTTGAAGTTCTGCACCACCACGTCGCTCTCGCGCGCGAGATCGCGCACGAGGGCGAGCCCCTCGCGGCTCGCGAGGTCGACGCCGATCGAGCGCTTGTTGCGGTTCACGCTGTCGAAGTAGGAGGTGTTCGTCGGACCCGTAGGCAGGCCCCAGTCGCGGGTGTCGTCGCCGCGCTCGGGGTGCTCCACCTTGACCACGTCGGCGCCGAGGTCGCCGAGGCACATGGCGCACCAGGGGCCGGCCAGCACGCGCGACAGGTCGAGCACGCGGATGCCGGCGAGCGGCAAGTCGGGCGGCAAGTCGGGTGGCAGATCGGTCTGGTCTTCCCGCGACAACGCGACTCTCCTCAGGCGCCCATGACCCCCTCGAGGCCGCGCACGGCCTCGATGAGCTTCGGCCGGGCCACCTCCATCAGGAAGCGGCCGTCGGTGATGACTGTCGGGGCGCCGCAATTGACCGACATGGGCGGCAGGCCGCCGCCGGGGTGGAAGCCCACCGCGATGGCCGACACCGTGTCCTGCCACTCGCCGAAGGAGGTGCAGCAGCCGATCTCCCGGTGCTCGGCGACCGCGCGGTCGAGGCCGTCGCGCAGGGCCGGCCAGGCGAGCGGGTCGAGGGCGCAGAGCTCGTCGTAGATCTGGGCGCGCTCGCGCTCGGAGCAGACGGCGATGTAGGCCCGGCCCATGGCCGAGCGGGCGAGCGAGATGCGCGAGCCCGTGTCGAGGTTGAGCGAGATCGCGGCGGGTCCGCGCTGGCAGTCGACGTAGCGCATGCTGAGCCGGTCGCGCACGCCGAGGCCGACCGAGGCATTGGCGGCCTGCGCCACGGCGCGCAGCGCCGGCCGGGCGATCCGGCGCACGTCGAGGCCGCCCAGCGCCACCGAGCTCAGGGCGATCAGGGCGCTGCCGAGGCGATACCGGCCCGTCTCCTCGACGTAGTGGAGGTAGCCGAGCGTCGTCAGGGTATGGGTCAGCCGCGAGACGGTGGAGCGGGGCAGGCCGCAGGCTTCGGCGATCTCGTGGTTGGCGAGCATCCTCCGGTCGCGCCCGAACGCGGCGAGCACGGCAAGGCCCCGCGCGAGCGCCGTGACGAAGTGCCGGTCCTCCTTGGGGCCTGTCTCGTCCGGCTCGAGCTCTGTGAGGCGGTCGCTCATCGGGCGAAGAAGGCCGCGAACGCCGCCTGCGCGGCGGGCGACCGGCGCAGGGCGTGGAAGGTCTCGGCCTCGCTCTCGAGGGTGCGCGCCACCAGCGCCGCGTGGCCGGCGCGCAGCATCCGCTTGGTGGCGGCCAGCGATTCCGGCGGCAGCGCGGCGAGGGCCCGGGCCGTCTCCAGGGCCGATTCAAGGGCCGTCCCCTCGCTCACCACGGCGTTGACGATGCCCGCCTCGAGCGCCGTCTCCGGCCCGAACGGCTCGCCCAGCATCAGCAGCGCGGCGGCGCGCTTCGGGCCGGCCGCGAGCGGCAGGAGATAGCTCGACGCGCCCTCCGGACTGAGCCCCAGCGCGACGAAGGGCAGGCGGAAGCGGGCGCCCGCACCCGCGAAGGCAAGGTCGCAATGGAGGAGCAGCGTCGTGCCGATGCCGACCGCGTGGCCCTCCACGGCCGCGAGCACCGGCTTCGGGCAGCCGGCGAGCGCCTTGAGGAAGGACAGGCCGGCACTCTCCTCGCCCGTCTCCGCGGTATCGCGGAAATCGGCGAGGTCGTTACCGGCGGTGAAGCAGGTGCCGGCCCCGGTCAGGACGATGGCGCGCACCGCCCCGTCGCCGCCGGCCTCGGCCAGCGCCGCCGTCAGGGCCGCGTAGGTCGCGCGGTCGAGCGCGTTGCGCCGGGCCGGGCGATCGATGGTGAGGAGGCGGATGCCCCCCGCGGGATCGGCGATCCGTAGGGTCGCGGTCATGACGTGCTCCCTTCAGCCGGCGCCCGCGAGGCGGTCGCGCGCCGCGGCGTATTCCTGCGCGAGCCGCGCCACGAGCTCGGCGGTTCGCGGCACGTCGCGGATCGTGCCGACGCCCTGGCCGGCGCCCCAGACGTCGCGCCAGGGCTTCACCCGGTCGCTGGCGAAGCTCATGGCGCTCTTGTCGGCCCGCGGCAGGGCGTCCGGATCGAGCCCCGCGGCCCGGATGCTGGGCTTCAGGTAATTGCCCGGCACGCCGGTGAAGAACGGCGTGTAGAGGATGTCGGCGGCGCTGCTTGCCGAGACCATGTCCTTGTAGCCGGCGGCGGCGTTCGCCTCCGCGGTGGCGATGAAGCGGGTGCCCATGTAGGCGAGGTCGGCGCCCATGGCCTGCGCGGCGAGGATCGACGCGCCCGTGGTGATCGCCCCCGACAGGACGAGCGGACCGTCGTAGAAGCGGCGCACCTCCCCGACGAGCGCGAAGGGGCTGAGCGTCCCGGCATGGCCGCCGGCCCCGGCGCAGACCAGGATCAGTCCGTCGACCCCCGCCTCCAGCGCCTTCTCGGCATGGCGCACATTGGTGACGTCGTGGAACACCACGCCGCCATAGGCATGGACCGGCCGCACGACGGCGTCGGGCGCGCGCAGCGACGTGATGACGATCGGCACGCGATGGCGCGCGCAGGCCTCGACGTCCCGCGCGAGGCGGTCGTTCGAATCGTGCACGATCTGGTTCACCGCGAAGGGCGCGACCTTGCGGTCCGGGTCGGCGGCCCGCGCCGCGGCGAGCGCGGCGGTGATGCAGCCGAGCCAGGCGTCGAGCCTCTCGGCGGGCCGGGCGTTCAGGGCCGGGAAGGAGCCGACGATTCCGGCGAGGCATTGGGCGATCACGAGGTCGGGCCCCGAGACGATGAACATCGGCGAGGCGATGACCGGCAGGGCGAGGTTCTCGCGCAGGATCGGGGGCAGACGGCTCACGCGCTCAGCGCCTCCCGGGCGAAGTAGAGGTCGTGCAGCCGGCCGAGATCGACCTCCGCCGCCGGGGCGCTGAGGCGCACCTGGCCGCCGCGCAGCAGGTGCACGTCGTCGGCGACCGACAGGGCGACGCGGGTGTTCTGCTCCACGAGGAGGATCGTGGTTCCGGCCTCCTTGAGGCGCCGGATGATGTCGAACACCTCGTTGGCGATCACCGGCGCGAGGCCGAGGGACGGCTCGTCGATCAGCAGGATGCGCGGCTTCGACATCAGCCCGCGGCCCATCGCGAGCATCTGCGCCTCGCCCCCCGAGAGGGACCCGGCCGCCTGGCCGCGCCGCTCGCGGAGGCGCGGAAACAGGCCGTAGACCCGGTCGAGCCCCGCCGCGAGGTCGCCCCGGCAACGCTTCGGGTAGGCGCCGAGGCGGAGGTTCTCCTCGACGCTCATGTCGCGGAACACGAGGCGGCCCTCCGGCACCATGACGAGGCCGCGGGCGGCGAGGTCCCAGGTGCGGCCGGAGAGGCGCTCGCCGCCGAGGCGGATCTCGCCCCGGTGCGGCACGAGGCCGGTCAGGGCCCGCATCAGCGTGGTCTTGCCCGCCCCGTTCGGGCCGACGATGGCGGTGAGCGCCCCCTCCCGGAACCGGAGCGAGAGATCCCACAGCACGGTGATGTGCCCGTAGCCGGCGCGGAGGTCCCTCGTCTCAAGCATGGACGGCTCCCGTGTAGCTCTCGACGACCCGGCGATCGCGGAAGACCGCGGCGGGCGTCCCGTCGGCGATGATCTCGCCGAAATCGAGGACCACGGCCCGGGAGCAGAGGTCCGAGATCGTCTCGATGTCGTGCTCGACGATGACGATGGTGAGCCCGAAGCGGGCGTGCAGCTCCCTCAGCTTCGCGCTGAACCCGCGCTTGGCCTGGCTCTCCAGGCCCGCCAGCACCTCGTCGAGGAGGAGGAGCTTCGGCTCGGTGGCGAGCGCCTTGGCGATCTCGAGCCGCTTCAACTCCTGCAGGGCGAGCGCGCCCTCGGCCGGCCGGCCGGCCTGCGCCGACAGGTCCATCACGGCGAGGATCTCCTCGATCCGCTCCGGGTCGTGGCGGCCCGCGCCGAAGACCTGGGCGACCGCGAGGTTCTCGCGCACGGTGAGGTGCTTCATCGGCTGCGGGATCTGGAAGGTGCGGCCGATCCCGAGGCGCGCCCGCCGGTGCAGCGGCAGGCGGGTGATGTCGCGTCCCTCGAACAGCACCCGCCCGCGCAGCCGGGTCAGCCCCGAGATGCCGTTGAACAGGGTGGTCTTGCCGGCCCCGTTCGGGCCGACGAGGCCGAGGATCTCCCCCTTCTCGAGCCCGAAGGTGACGTCGCGGAGCGCGACGAGGCCGCCGAAGCGGACGGTGACGGCCTCAAGCGCCAGCATCGCGCGCCTCCTGCCGGAGGAGGCCGAGCAGGCCGTTCGGCGCAGCGAGCACCATGACGACGAGCACGACGCCGAGGACGATCTGGTGGCCCACCGCGATCATCCCCTTTGCCACCACTTGGTCGAACAGGTAGATCGCCACCGCCCCGCCGATCGGGCCGGCGATGGTGCGGTACCCGCCGAAGATCGCGGCGATGATCGGCAGCACGCTCCAGACCCCCGAGAAGGCGTAGTCGGGCTCGAGGAAGCCGATGATGTGCGCGTTGAGCGCCCCGAACAGGCCGGTCATGAAGGCCGAGAGCATGAGCATCCAGGACTTCAGGAGCACGCTGTTGACGCCGACCACCCGGGTCGCGTCCTCGCTCTCGGCGATGGCCCTCAGGGCGAGGCCGACATGGCTGCGCCGCACCGCGACGTAGGCGAGGGCGCAGAGCGCCACCAGCGCGACGAGCAGGAGATAGCTGCCGGTGCGGCCGCCGAGGTCGATGCCGAGGATCGTGGGCAGGCCCGGATAGCGCTGCAGGCCCGCCCCGCCGCCGGTGAGCCAGGCGGCCTCGGTGGCGAGGATGCGGAAGATCTGCGCGTAGGCGAGGATGGCGAGCGCGAAGTAGGGGCCGGAGAGCCTGAGCGCCGGAAGCATGGCGAGCGAGGCGAGCGCCGCGCAGAGGCCGGCGAGCGGCACGCTGAGGAGCACCGGCACGCCGAGCCGCGCGGAGAGCAGGGCCGAGGCGTAGGCGCCGACCCCGAAGAAGGCGGCGTGCCCGAAGGAGACCATCCCGCCGAGGTTGCCGAGCAGCGCCCAGGCCAGGGAGACGCCCGCGAGGATCAGCGCCGAGATGAGGAGGCCGAGCAGGTAGTTGCCGGCGCCGAGGAGTACCGGCAGCAGCGCGAGGACGAGGAGGCCGACGGCGAGCCCGGCGCCGCGGGGCCGGCCGCGGGCGGCGGGCTCCTTCAGCGCAGGTCCCTCCGATGACAGCGCGGGGGAGGTGTCGACGGACGCCATGCGCAGATCCTCAGCCGCGGCGGGCACGGGCGCCGAACAGCCCGTTCGGCAGGAGGAAGAGGACGAGGAGGAACAGCACCATCCCGGCGAGCTCCTGCAGGGCGGAGCTCGCGAGCGTGACGGTGAGCGCCTCGGTGACGCCGAGGAGGATCGCGGCGAGGAACACGCCGGGGATCGAGCCGACCCCGGCCAGCACCGTGACGATGAAAGCCTTCACGGTCAGCGCGTGTCCGAAGGCCGGCTGCACGACGCTCATCGTGTAGAGGGCGACGCCGGCGCAGCTCGCCAACGCCCCGGCCACCAGGAAGGCGACGAGCTCGGTGCGGCGGGGGCTGATGCCCATCAGCATGGCGGCGGAGCGGTTCGAGGAGACGGCACGCACCGCGCGGCCGTACCAGCTCCGCTTCAGCCACCACCACAGGGCGAGCATCAGGACGAGGCTGAGGCCGAAGGCGACGAGCTCGCCGTTCATCGCGTAGACGCTGCCGATGGCGGTCGCGTCCTGGAGGCGCGGCGCGGTGGTGGTGCGCACGTCGCTCGCGAAGGCGAGCAGGATCGCGTTGGTGAGGATGATGCCGATCCCGAAGGTGAGGATCAGCGAGTTCAGCTCGCGGTGGTCGCGGATCCGGTCGATCATCAGGAACAGGACGGCGCAGACCGGGAGCACCACGGCGAGCGCGAGGGGGATCGCGAGATAGGGGTCGAGGCCGGCGCGGGCCTCGACGACGTAGGCGGCGTAGGCGGCGACGAGCACCAACTCGCCGTGGGCGAGGTTTATGATGCGCATGGCTCCGAAGGAGAGGGCGAGGCCGAGGGCCACCAGGGCGTAGACGCTGCCGACGAGGAGCCCGGAGAACAGCGCCTGGAGGACGAGGTCTCGCACGCCCGTCACCAGGGCAGGGCGGGGAAGGCGATCTCGCCGGTGGCGGCCGCGGCCGGCGAGACGAGGACGATCCGGCCCGACCGGTGCTGGCCCATCGCCACCGAGAAGCGCGGGTTGTCGCCGTTGGCGTCGAACTGCACCGGCCCGAGCAGGGTCTCGCGCCGCGTCGCCCGCATCGCCTCGGGAAGGCCGCCGCTCCTGAGGGTGCCGGCCTCGTCCGCGCGGGCGATGGCCTCGGCGAGGATCGTGGTCTCCACGAAGCTGAGGGTGGAGAGGTACTCCACGTCCTTGCCATAGGCCTGCCTGTAGGTCTCGGCGAAGCGCTTGCCCTCCTCGTCCTTCATCTCGACCGGGAAGGGCAGGAACGAGGTCCCGACCACGTTGTTCATCAGGTCGGGGAATTCCTGGTACATCTTCGGGGTGGCCAGCGACCACGCGCCGACGACGAGCTTGACCTGCGGCTTCAGCACCTTGGCGGCGCGGATGATGCCGACGTAGTCGTTCTCGTAGGCCGACATCACGAGGATGTCGGAGCGGTCCTGGAGTTTCACCTTGTTGATGATCGGCTTGAAGTCGGTGATCGCCGGGTCGAACGCGTGCACCGTCACCGCGATGCCCTTGCCCGACAGATCCTTCTCGAGGCCCTTCGCCAGCAGCATCGGCGCTTCCTTGGTGGAGGCGAGGATCGAGATGGAGGCCGGCTTCAGGCTCTCCAGCAGGGCCCCCATGCCGCGCTGGTAGCCGGCGTTGTTGTTGATGCGGAAGAACGCCTTCAGGCCCCGCGCCGTCAGCTCGTCGCTCACGGCGCCGGCCGTGACGTAGAGCGTGTCCAGCTTGTTCGCGGCGTCGGAGGCGGGGCCGACGATGTTGGAGCCGTAGCCGCCGATGACCGCGACGGCGCCGTCCGAGACGAGCTTCTCCACCGCCGAGACGGCCTTGGCGGGCGCGCTCTCGTCGTCGATGACCTGAAGGCGGATCCGGTGCCTCGGCGAGCGCTCGTTGAACATCTGGATCGCCACGCGCATGCCCTCGTCGAAGGCCTGGCCCGAGCGGGCGAGCGAGCCCGTGAGCGGCATGTGCGCGCCGACCAGGATCTCGTCGGCCGAGGCCGGCCCGGCGACGCTCCCGCACAGGCCGGCGAACGCGATCGCCGCAACCGCGACGGCTCTGCCAAGCATGCTGATTCCTCCCTCGCGGCCCAGGCTTCCGGCCTGCGCGGCGTCGATTCCCCGTTCCGCGCGGATCGTCATTCCGCATCGTTCCCGCGACCGGCCCAGGACCGCCCTCGGGGCCGAGCCTGATCGCACGGGGGTTCGGCCCCTGTCAATTTTTCGCGGAATGTTATGCTGCATAGTGGAACGGCAATGTCAGTCATGCGTGGTTCTGAATGATTCGGGTTGACGGAGATCGGGTGAGGGGCGAAATCCGCGTAGAAAGCAGAATAAGGTTCTGCATAGCGGAATAATTCGGGAGGAGCATCCGCGTGATCCGCCAGGAGATCGGCGACGGCATCGCCGTGCTCACCATCGCCAGCCCGCCCGTGAACGCGCTCGGCGGCGACCTCCGCGCCGCCCTCGACCGGGCCGTGTCCGGGGCCATCGCGGACCCTGCCGTTCAGGCCGTGGTGATCGCCGCTGAGGGCCGGGTGTTCGTCGGCGGCGCGGACATCTCCGAGTTCGGCAAGCCGGCCCGCCCGCCCGTTCTTCCGGACGTGCTGGCGCGCCTCGAAGCGAGCCCGAAGCCGGTCGTCGCGGCGATCCACGGCGCGGCGCTCGGGGGCGGGTTGGAACTCGCGCTCGCCTGCCATGCCCGCGTCGTCGGCCCGGCGGCGAAGCTCGGGCTGCCGGAGATCCGGCTCGGCCTGATCCCGGGAGCGGGCGGCACGCAGCGCCTGCCCCGTCTGATCGGCGCCGCGGCGGCCTTCGCGATGATGCTCGACGGCGAGCCGGTCGAGGCCGAGGCGGCCCTGCGCCTCGGCCTGGCCGATGTCTTTGAGCCCGATGTCCTGGAGCCCGGCAGCCTGGTGGCCGCGGCCCGGGCCCTGGCGCGGCGCCTCGCGGATGCGGGCTCCCCGCCCCGGATCCGCGACCGCTCCGAGCGGATGGACGAGGCCGCGCGGGCGGCCTTCGAGGCGCGGGCGGCGGAGGCGCTGGAGCGCTCGGGCCGCCTGCCGAACGTCGCAGCCCTCGTCGACGCGGTCCGGGCCGGGTTCGAGCACCCCTTCGACGAGGCGCTCGCGATCGAGCGTGCCCGGTTCCTCGCCCTCGTCGACGACCCCCGCTCGCGGGCCCTGCGCTATGCCTTCTTCGCCGAGCGCGAGACCGCGCGCGTGCCGGGGCTGGACAAGGACACACCCCGCCGGCCGATCCGCGAGGCGGCGGTGATCGGGGCAGGCACGATGGGCGCCGGCATCGCCCTGTGCTTCGCCAACGCGGGCATCCCGGTCACGGTGATCGAGACCGGGGAGGCGGCGCTCGCCCGGGGGCTCGAACGGATGCGGGCGACCTACGCGGCCTCGGTCGCGCGGGGCTCCCTCCCGCAGGCGGAGATGGACGAGCGCCTCGCGCGCATCGACGGCCGGGTCGGGCTGGAGCATGCCGGCGAGGCCGACATCGTGGTGGAGGCCGCCTTCGAGGACATGGGCGTCAAGACCGCGATCTTCTCCGGGCTCGACCGGATCGCGAAGCGCGGGGCGGTGCTCGCCACCAACACCTCCTATCTCGACGTGGACCGGATCGCCGCGGCGACGGGCCGGCCGCAGGACGTGCTCGGCCTGCACTTCTTCAGTCCCGCCAACGTGATGCGGCTCGTGGAGGTAGTGCGCGCCGAGCGGACCGGGCTCGACGCGCTCGCCACCGCGAACGACCTCGCCCGGCGCCTCGGCAAGCTGCCGGTGACGGTGGGCGTCTCATTCGGCTTCGTCGGGAACCGAATGCTCGCGCGCCGCAGCGCGGCCGCGGAGCGGCTCCTCCTCGAAGGCGCCTTGCCGCACGAGATCGACGCCGCGGTGACGGGCTTCGGCTTCCGCATGGGCCCCTTCGCCATGGCCGACCTCGCCGGGCTCGACATCGGCTGGCGCACCCGCAAGGCAACGGGCGCGACGGCGCCCATCGCGGATGCGCTGTGCGAGATGGGCCGCCTGGGCCAGAAGACGGGCCGGGGCTTCTACCGCTATCCCGAAGGCACGCGCAGGGGCTCGCGCGATCCGGAGGTCGAGGCGCTGATCGCGGCGCAATCCGAGCGCCGTGGCGTCGCCCGGCGCAACGTTGCTCCCGAGGAGATCGTCGCCCGCCTGATGCTGCCGATGGTCAACGAGGGGGCGCGCATCCTCGAGGAGGGCATCGCGGCCCGGCCCGGCGACGTCGATACGATCTGGCTCAACGGCTACAACTGGCCGGCCTGGCGCGGCGGCCCGATGCACTGGGCCGACGGCCTCGGCCTCGCGCGGGTCGCGGCCGATCTCGATGCCTTCGCGGCAGCGACCGGCGACGAGACCCTGCGCCCCGCCCCGCTCCTGGCGCGGCTCACCCGCGAGGACGGCCGCTTCGCCGACCTCGCCGCCCGATGAGCGCCGCTCGACGAGGCTCCCCGATGACCGATGCCGTGATCGTCGCCACCGCCCGCACGCCCATCGGCCGGGCACATCGCGGGGCGCTGAACCTCACCCACGGGGCGGACCTCGCGGCGCACGCCGTCCGCCACGCCGTCGAGCGCGCCGGCCTCGATCCCGCCGAGGTCGAGGAGGTGGTGTTCGGCTGTGGCTATCCGGAAGCCGCCACGGGAGGCAACGTCGCCCGGCACGCGAGCCTCGTGGCCGGCATCCCGGTGCAGGCGTCCGGCGCCACGGTCTCGCGCTTCTGCGCCTCGGGCCTCGAGGCGATCGCCGGGGCGGCCCGGCGGGTCATCCTCGACGGCGTACCCGTCGCCGTCGCGGGCGGCGTCGAGTCGATCTCCCTCGTGCAGCCGCAGGTGTGCCGGGACCTGATCCGGAACGGCTGGCTCGGCGCGAACCTGCCGGCGATCTACATGCCGATGATCGAGACCGCCGACATCGTGGCGGAGCGCTACGGCGTGTCGCGCGAGGCGCAGGACGCCTTCGCGCTGGAGAGCCAGCGCCGCACGGCCGCCGCGCAGGCGGCCGGCCTGTTCGACGCCGAGATCGTGCCGATCACGGCGAGGCAGGCCGTGACCGACGCGGCCAGCGGCGAGACCCGCGAGGTCGAGACGCGGCTGGCCAGCGACGAGGGCAACCGGCCCGGCACGACCCTGGACGGCCTGTCGAAGCTCAAGCCCGTGCGCGGCGAGGGCGCCTTCATCACCGCCGGCAATGCCAGCCAGCTCTCCGACGGCGCCTCGGCCTGCGTCGTGATGTCGGCGGCCGAGGCCGGACGGCGGGGGCTGACCCCGCTCGGGACCTTCCGGGGATTCGCCGCGGCGGGCTGCGAGCCGGACGAGATGGGCATCGGCCCCGTCTTCGCCGTGCCGCGGCTCTTGCAGCGCAACGGCCTCACGGTCGACGATATCGGACTTTGGGAGCTGAACGAGGCCTTCGCGTCGCAGGCGGTCTATTGCCGCGACCGCCTCGGGATCGATCCCGAGGCGGTGAACGTCAACGGCGGCGCGATCAGCGTCGGCCACCCGTTCGGCATGTCGGGTGCCCGCCTCGTCGGCCATGCCCTGCTGGAGGGACGCCGCCGCGGGGTGCGCTACGCGGTCGTGACCATGTGCGTGGCCGGCGGCCAGGGCTGCGCCGGCCTGTTCGAGATCGGGGCTTAGGATGGACCTGCGCTTCACGCCCGAGGAATCCGCCTTCCGCGCCGAGGTGCGGAGCTTCTTCCGCACCGAGATCCCGGCGGAGATCCGCGCCAAGGTCTCGGAGGGCCGGCCGCTGGCACGCGCCGACTACGTGACCTCGCAGCGCATCCTCAACGCCCGCGGCTGGGCCGTGCCGCACTGGCCCCGCGAATGGGGCGGCCAGGACTGGGACCCGATCCGCCGCTACATCTTCATGGAGGAGCTGATGCAGGCGGCGGTGCCGCTGCCCCAGCAGTTCAACTGCTTCATGCTCGGGCCGGTGATCGCGGCCTTCGGCAGCGAGGCCCAGAAGGAGCGCTTCCTCGGGCGGGCGGCGAATCTCGACGATTGGTGGTGCCAGGGCTTCTCGGAACCCGGCGCCGGCTCGGACCTCGCCTCGCTCAAGACCCGGGCCAGGCGCGACGGCGACCAATACGTCGTCGACGGCCAGAAGACCTGGACGACGCTCGGCCAGCACGCCGACTGGATCTTCTGCCTCGTGCGCACCGACCCGGAGGCGAAGAAGCAGAGGGGCATCTCGTTCCTGCTCATCAACATGACGAGCCCCGGCGTGAGCCTGCGCCCCATCATCACGATCGACGGGCGCCACGAGGTCAACGAGGTGTTCTTCGATTCCGTGCGGGTGCCGGCCGAGAACCTCGTGGGCGAGGAGAACCGGGGCTGGGACTACGCCAAGTTCCTGCTCGCCAACGAGCGCACCGGCATCGCCCGGATCGGGCTGACCAAGGAGCGGATCGCGCGCATCAAGCGCCTCGCCCGCGAGGTGCCGGCGGGCGCCGGCACGATGTGGGACGAGGCGGATTTCCGGGCCCGCGTGGCGAGCCTGGAGATCGAGCTGAAGGCGCTGGAGATCACGCAGATGCGGGTGGTGGCCGCCCAGGCGAAGCGCGACGCGGCGAGGCCCGATCCCGCCTCCTCGATCCTCAAGATCAAGGGCTCCGAGCTTCAGCAGGCCGCGACCGAGCTCCTCCTCGAGCTCGCCGGTCCCCTCGGGCTGCCGGCGCCCCGCGGCGGCCTGCCCAACGATCCCGAGGCCCTGAGCTGGGAATCCTTCGCGGCGCCGACCTATCTCAACGCCCGCAAGGTCACGATCTACGGCGGCTCGAACGAGATCCAGCGCAACGTCATCGCCAAGGCGATCCTGGGGCTCTGAGGAGAGGCAGCCGATGGATTTCGATCTCACCGACGAGCAGAGCCTCCTCAAGGACAGCGTGAGCCGCTGGGCCTCCGACCGCTACGCCGCCCTTGAGCGGGTGGAGGCCGCCCGCCGGCAGCCCCTCGGGTTCGATCCGGAGGCCTGGGCGGAATTGGCCGAGCTCGGCCTGCTCGGCCTGCCCTTCGCGGAAGGCGACGGCGGCTTCGGCGGGGGGCCGGTGGAGACCATGCTGGCTTTCGAGGCGCTCGGGCGGCACCTCGCGCCGGTCCCCTATCTCGCCGGCATCGTGCTCGGCGGCGGCGCCCTGCGCCTCGCCGGCAGCCCGGCCCAGCGGGCCGAGCACGTCCCCGCCCTCGCGGAGGGCCGCCATCGTTTCGCCTTCGCGCACGGGGAGCGGCAGGCGCGCTACGATCGCGCGGACGTCGCCCTTGCCGCCCGCCGCGAGGGGGGCGGCTACCGGCTCGACGGCGAGAAGTGCGTCGTCCTGAACGCGGACGCGGCGCAGACCCTGGTGGTGAGCGCCCGCACCGCCGGCGGCCGGCGGGAGCGCGAGGGGATCAGCCTCTTCCTGGTGCCCGCCGACGCCCCCGGGGTGAGCGTGCGGGCCTATCCCACCCATGACGGCGGCCGGGCGGCGGACCTGCTGCTCGCGGGCGTCCGCCTGCCGGCCGACGCCCTGCTGGGGCCGGCCGACGCGGCCCTGCCGGTGATCGAGCGGGTGCTCGACGAGGGCATCGCGGCGGTCGCCGCCGAGGCGGTCGGCCTGATGGACGCGCTCCACGGCCTCACCCTCGACTACCTGAAGACCCGCCGGCAGTTCGGCACGGCCATCGGCGCGTTCCAGGTGCTCCAGCACCGGGCGGTGGACATGCTGATGGCGCTGGAGCAGGCTCGCTCCATGGCCCTTTACGCCACCATGATGGCGAGCAGCGAGGATGCGGCCGAGCGCGGGCCGGCGGTGTCGGCCGCCAAGGTGCAGATCAACCGCTCGGCCCGCTCCATCGGTCAGGAGGCGGTGCAACTCCACGGCGGCATCGGCATGACCCTCGAATATCTCGGCGCCCACCAGTTCCGGCGCCTGACCGCGATCGAGCACCTGTTCGGCGACACGCCCTACCATCTGCGCCGGGTGAGCGCGGCCGGCGGCCTGCCCGGCGCGGCCTGACGGCCGGGCGGATGACAGAGTCCCTCCAGAACCTGAACGGCGAGGAACCGACCATGAATGCTCCGCAGCGCCCCCCCGGCTCGGCCTTGCCCTCGGCCCCGGCCTCCGCGTCCTTCGTCTGGGACGATCCGTTCCTGCTCGACGACCAGTTGAGTGGGGACGAGCGCGCCATCCGCGACACCGCGCGCGCCTTCGCGCAGGAGCGGCTTCTGCCGGGGATCGTCGCGGCCTACGCGCAGGAGCGGACCGACCGCTCGCTCTTCGAGGCCATGGGCGAGCTCGGCCTGCTCGGCGTGACCCTGCCGGAGGAGTACGGCTGCGCCAACGCCTCCTATGTCGCCTACGGCCTCGTCGCCCGCGAGGTCGAGCGCGTCGACTCGGGCTACCGCTCGATGATGAGCGTGCAATCCTCTCTCGTGATGTACCCGATCCACGCCTACGGCGACGAGGCGCAGCGCAGGCGCTACCTGCCGAAGCTGGCCTCCGGCGAGTGGGTCGGCTGCTTCGGGCTGACCGAGCCGGAGGCGGGCTCGGACCCGGCCGGCATGACGACGAGGGCCGTGCCGGTCGCCGGCGGCTACCGGATCTCGGGCGCCAAGACCTGGATCTCGAACGCGCCCTTCGCCGACGTCTTCGTGGTCTGGGCGAAGTCCGCCGCACACGACGACGCGATCCGGGGCTTCATCCTCGAGAAGGGCATGCCCGGCCTCTCGGCGCCGCGGATCGAGGGCAAGCTGTCGCTGCGCGCCTCGGTGACGGGCGAGATCGTGATGGCGGAGGTGGAGGTGCCCGAGGATGCGCTCCTGCCCAACGCGTCGGGGCTCAAGGGTCCGTTCGGCTGCCTCAACCGGGCGCGCTACGGCATCGCCTGGGGCGCGATGGGCGCGGCCGAGGATTGCTGGCACAGGGCGCGCCAGTACACGCTGGATCGCAGGCAGTTCGGCCGGCCGCTCGCGCAGACCCAGCTCGTCCAGAAGAAGCTCGCCGACATGCAGACCGAGATCGCGCTCGGCCTTCAGGCGTGCCTGCGGGTCGGGCGGCTCTTCGACGAGGGCCGGATGGCGCCCGAGATGGTGAGCCTGATCAAGCGCAACAATTGCGGCAAGGCGCTGGAGATCGCCCGCACCGCCCGCGACATGCACGGCGGCAACGGCATCATGGGCGAGTACCACGTGATGCGCCACGCCCAGAACCTCGAGACGGTCAACACCTACGAGGGCACGCACGACGTCCACGCGCTGATCCTCGGACGCGCCCAGACCGGCCTGCAGGCCTTCTTCTGACGGTCTCCGGGCGGGGCCGCGCGGTCTCGGCGCCCGGCCGGGGCCGCGGCTTCGGACGCCGCGATCGGCGGAAGGGCCCCCGGGCCTGCCGAAGCTGTTGCGAGGCGCGGCGGCTCGACGCCCGGACCGATCCTACCGCGCGTCCGACTGCTGGCGGGATCTCGCCTTCAGCTCCGGAAAATCCTTCACCATGCCGATGCCGAAGAGCGGCTTGCTGACCCCGTTGTGGCAGGTGGCGCAGGAGACCTTCGGTGCGTCGCCGGCTGCCGGCCCGAGGCGGTTCGCGGGAAGCGTGTCGCGCAGCGGGTTGAGGTAGTTGCCGTTGAGGTCGCGCACCATGCGGATGCCGTGCCAGGCCGTGATCCGCTGGGGAGGACTGTCGGCCCAATCGTAGAACGAGCGCGTATTGTGACAGAAGTTGCAGTTCACGCCGAGCGACTTCGAGAAGCTCATCATCAGAGCGTAGGTCCATTGGGCCTGCTTGATCGATTGCGGGTTGCCCGCCTTCAAGGCCGTCCTCGACGCGACCCGGATCTCGCCATCCTGCTCCAGGAAGGGCGTGAGCGGGTCGAAGGGCAGGGCGGAGCCGCCGGCCACGCGCGACGGGTGATTCTTGCCGGCCGGCCTCTGGGCCGAACCGCCGGCCTGCGCGGGGCCGGGATCGCTGAACCAGACATTGGGCGGCACCAGCTGGCCGCGATGGCAGGTGTAGCAGGTCACCCCGGTCTCACCGACATGCTTCGTCCAGTCCGCGTTGACGTGCTGCACCATCTGCAGCATGCGCCGCGCCACGACCTTGGTGTAGAGCGCGTCGTCGGCGAAGTTCGCGGTGTTGTGGCACGCGGCGCAGCCCTGATCGGCCGCGACCCATTTGGTCATCGAGACCATCAGCCGGGTGAACTCGCCGACGCTGACCTCGCCCAGGACCTTGACGTTCTCGTAGACGGTGCCGGCCTTGGCGCCCTCGTCGCCCGCGTAGGGCACCGAGGCCGGGATCGCGTTCCCGGCGAGCGCGGCCGCCCTGGCCTCCGGCTCCTGCAGGAGGACCATGCCGGTGCCGCGATAGCCGTGCTGCTCGCTCCGCGTGTTCGGCGGGTTCATCGCCTTGTACACGATGAGCCCGAGAACGTTCAGGGCGATCGCGATCGGAGCGAGAAGAAGCAGCAGGGCCAGGCGGAAGCCGATCATCGAGAAGCCCCCTCCCGCGAAGCGTCCAGGACGGGCCGGCCCAGGACTCGCCTGCCCTGGGCGGCAGGAGGGGCGCCCGATGCCGATCACGGCAGGCGGCCCTCGATGCCTCGGAAAGCCGTTCCCGGCCCCGCGGCCGCTCGCGCCGGAGCGCGCAGCTTTACTGTGGCACCCTTTTTCCCATTGCGCCCAATAAGTTTGCTGATCGTTCCGATAAGAAGTTCTGGTTTTGTGCAAGTCGCCGTTTCGTGTTCGGTAGAACATGAGGAACGCCTTCGGGGAACACGGCCATGACGACGTCGCCGACGCGCTCGACGATGGGCCTGCGCTCGGCGCGCCGCGACGTCGCGCCTGCCGAATTCCGCCCTGACGGGGCCGCGCGGACCGGCACGGAGCCCGGCCGATGACGGGGCGCCTCGCCGCGACGGCCGCCTGCGCCGGCGTCCTCCTCCTCGCGCCCGTCACCCACGGGGCGTCGCCCCCGGGCGATCCGCCGGCCGCCGACAGGCGGGTGACGGCCGTCGTGCGCAACGATCTCGGCCAGCTCAAATGGGTGGTGACCGAGGCCACCGACTACACCCCGCTGGAGGCGGAGGGGCGCCGGGTCTACCTGGCGGGCGGGTGCAACTACTGTCATTCGCAGTACGTGCGCCCCGTCAGCACCGACGCGCGTCCCTGGGGGCCGGTCACCGCCGATGTGCGCCGCTGGGGGCCGCTCGCGGAGCCGGGCGAGTCCGCCTACGACAGGCCGCGGCTGTTCGGCCCCGGCGGGGTCGGCCCGGACCTCTCGCGCGAGGGGCTGAAATACGGCGACGAGTGGCACCTCGCGCATTTCTGGAATCCGCCCGGCATCACGCGCGGCTCGATCATGGGCGGATTCTCCGGCCTGTTCGAGACGGTTCCCGAGCCGGCGGCGATCGTCGACGACGAGGCGTTCACGCTCCCCGACGGATCGACCGGCAAGACGCTCGAGAGGACGGCGGCGACCGAGAGGCTGTTCGACTTCGGCAGCAAGGAGCAGGTCAAGCTGACGCCGAACAAGGACGGCCTGCTGTTCGTGCCGATGGATGCCCGCGGCAGGCACCCGATCGTCTGGACGCCGAACCAGGAATTCGCGGGCGCGGCCGTCAAGCTCGTCGCCGAGACGAAGGACGTCCAGGCGCTGACGGCCTATATCCAGAAGCTCGGGACGGATCGCGGGCAGTGGCGCGATCTCGCCCTGTCCGAGGAGGTGGAGGGGTCCGGGGTCGCCCAGGAGCGGTCCGACGCGTGGGTCGCGCGCGGCAAGCTCGTCTACGAGCGCCGCTGCATCGCCTGCCACGGCGAGACCGGCAACGGCAACGGCTGGGCCGCGACCTTCATGACGCGGCAGCGCCCGCGCAACTTCACCACGGGCGTGTTCAAGTTCCGGCTGACCAAGGGCACGCTGCCCTCGGATGCCGACCTGCTGCGGACGATCACGCGCGGCGTGCGCGGCACCGCCATGCCGGCCTGGTACGAGCTGCCGCTCGACGAGCGCCTCGCCGTGATGCAGTACGTCAAGTACGCGCTCACCGTCGACAGATCCGACGAGACGCAAGCCCCCGCCTACTACTTCGTCGACGAGCCGCCGGGACCACCGATGCCGATCGGCACGCCGCCGAGGCCGTCGGCGGATATGATCGCCCACGGCAAGGCGATCTGGCAGCAGGCCAAGTGCTGGGAATGCCACGGCCAACAGGGCAGGGGCGACGGGCAGAAGGCGCCCGGGCTGAAGGACGATTGGGGCTTTCCCATCCGTCCCGCGAACCTGACGCGAGGCCAGTTCAAGTCGGGTCCGACCGTGTCGGATCTCTACCGGACCATCACCACGGGCCTGAGCGGCACGCCGATGGCGTCCTTCAAGGACGCCTTCCCGGATGCGGATCGCTGGGCGCTGTCCTACTACATCCTGTCGCTCTCGGCCTTCACCGATCCGCTCAGCGGCAGGCCCCTGCCGCTCTCCCCGGCGGACCGCGCGGCGCTCAACGATCCGAACCTCCAGACGCTCGGCCCGGAAGACGCCTACAGGCCGCGAGCGGCGGCGGTGCCGCGTGGCGAGGGGCGTCCGGAGGCCGTGGCCGGGCGATGAGAGGCGAGCGCCGATCGACGGCCGCGCCCGCACGGATCGCCCGGGCGGCGGATGCGGCCGTCGCGCGGTCCGCGGGAGGCTCCGGCCTGCGCGACGAACCTCCCGCATATCGGGCCGGGAACGGCGAGTGGAGCAGCGAACGATGGCCGCCAAGCAGGTGACGTTCTCGGACGAGGCCCGCAGCCGGATGCTGCGGGGCATCGACCTCCTCTCCGAGACGGTCCGCGTGACCCTCGGTCCCAGGGGCCGCGTCGTCGTGCTGGGACGGGATCACGATCCGCCGCGCATCACCAAGGACGGCGTCACGGTCGCGAACGACATCGAGCTCGGCGACCGCTTCGAGAACATGGGCGTCCAGATGGTGAAGGCCGTCGCCTCGCGGGCCTCGTACCTCGCCGGCGACGGCACCACCACGGCGACGGTGCTGGCCCAGGCCATCGTCCGGGACGGCGTCAAGCTCGTTGCCGCCGGCGTGAACCCGATGGATCTCAAGCGCGGGATCGATGCCGCGGTCGCGGCGGTCGTCGCCGATCTGCGCCGGAACGCCAGGGCGGTGGCGTCGAGCGAGGAGATCGCGCGGATCGCCACCGTGTCCGGCAACGGCGACGCTGCGATCGGCCGCCTCATCGCCGACGCCATGCGGCAGGTCGGCGATGACGGCGTGATCAGCGTGGAGGCGGGCGAATCGTTCGAGACCGTGCTCGACGTCACCGAGGGCATGCAGTTCGACCGCGGCTACATCTCGCCGACCTTCGTGACCGACCCGAGAACGATGCGGGTCGAGCTCGACGAGCCCTACGTGCTCGTCAACGAGAGGACGATCTCGTCCCTCAGGGAATTGCTGCCGCTGCTCGACGCCGTGATGGAGACCGGCAGGCCGCTCCTCATCGTCGCGGAGGGCGTCGAGGGCGAGGCCTTCGCCACGCTCGCAGCCAACGCCATGCGCGGCTCCCTTCGGGTCGCCGCCGTCAGGGCGCCCGGCTACGGCCCTCCCGGCAAGGCGCTCCTGCAGGACATCGCGATCTTCACGGGCGGCCACGCGATCTGCGAGGAACTCGGCATCAAGCTCGAGAATGCCAGCATCCGGCTGCTCGGACGGGCGAGGCGGGTCACGGTCGACAGGAACGACACCACGATCGTCGGAGGATACGGCAACGAGGCCGAGATCGCGGCGCGGATCAGGGAGCTCAGGGCGCAGATCGGCGAGACCGCGTCCGACTACGACCGCGAGAAGCTGCAGGAGCGGATCGGCCGGTTGTCGACGGGCATGGCCGTGATCCGGGTCGGGGGCGCCGGCGAGGCCGAGGTCCGGGAGCGCAAGGACCGGATCGACAACGCGCTGCACGCGACGCGCGCGGCCGTGGCGGAGGGAATCCTGCCGGGCGGCGGCGTCGCCCTGCTGCGCGCCGCGCGGGCGCTGGGGCCGCTTGCGGGCGCGAACGAGGATCAGCGGCAGGGCATCAGGCTCGTCGCGAAGGCGCTGGCCGCGCCGATCGCGCAGATCGCGAGCAATGCCGGGCAGGACAGCTCGGTCGTGATCGGCAGGGTCCTCGCCGAAGACGCCTACGGCTTCGGCTACGACGCGCAGACGGGGCGGTACGCCGACCTCCTCGCCGAGGGGATCGTCGACCCGGCGAAGGTGGTGTGCACGGCGCTCCGGGCCGCCGCCTCCGTCGCCGGGCTCCTCGTGACGACCGAGGCGATGATCGCCGACCTGCACGACAGGGTGATGCCGGAACTCGAGGGCCACCACCATCACGGCAACATGGACATCGACTTTTGAGCGGTCGCGATCGACGGCATCGGCCGACGGGGGCCGCCTCGGCAGGTCGCGACCGCCGCGAGCGCTGCTTGCCGAACCAGACACCGGTTCGGCGAGAGAGTGCGCGCCGGATCCGAGGCTCGGAGCCGGCGCGGCTCCTGCCCGCCGCCCGGATCGCGGCCTGGATCTTGGCGGCCGGGATCTTGGCGGCCGGAATCTCGGCGGCCGGGATCTCGGCGGCCGCGGCGCAGGAGGGCGGGCCCCTCGTGGCGATCTGCGCGGCCTGCCACCGGCTCGACGGCCGCAGCACGGGCATCCCCTCGATTCTCCGGTGGGAAGCGGAGGAGATCGTCGACAAGATGCACGAGTTCCGCGCGGGCGGGCGCGCGAGCCCCGTCATGCGCGCGGTGAGCCTGTCGCTGACGGATGACGAGATCGCGGCCGTCGCGGACGAACTCGCCGCCATCGGCAGGAGAGCGAAGCCGCCGTGAGCCCCAAGTCATGACGGGCTGGACCCGCCGCGAACTCGGCATCGGCGCGGCGGCGCTGGGCTCGGCGCTCGGCCCGGCCCGCGCGCGAGCTAGGCCGCGCGTCGTCGTGATCGGCGGCGGCATCGGGGGTGCCACGGCCGCGAAGTACCTGGCGGCCGGCGACGCGCTCGACGTCACGCTGGTCGAGCCGAAACCCCGCTACGCGACGTGCGTCTTCAGCAACCTCTATCTCGCCGGCCTCTGGTCGCTCGAATCGCTCACCCACGGATACGGGACGCTCGCTCGGCGCTACGGCGTCGCGGTCGTCGAGGACGCGGCCGCGGCGATCGATCCGGGGATCAGGCGCGTCCGGCTCACGGGCGGCGCGAGCCTGACCTACGACCGGCTCGTCGTCGCGCCGGGCATCGCCTTCCGGTTCGGCGAGATTGACGGCTACGACGAGGCGGCGACGGAATCCATGCCGCATGCCTGGAGCGCGGGTGCGCAGACCAGGCTGCTGCGCGCGCGCCTGGAGGCCATGGAGGACGGGGGTGTCCTCGTCATCGTCGCGCCGCCCGAGCCGTCCCGCTGTCCGCCCGGGCCCTACGAGCGCGCCTCGCTCGCCGCCTATTATTTCAAGCAGTTCAAGCCCCGCTCGAAGATCATCATCCTCGATGCGAAGGACAGCTTCTACCAGCAGGAGGTGTTCCGGGAGGGCTGGGATCGGCACTATCCGGGCATGATCGAGTGGCTGCCGGCCCGCTCGACGGGAGGCGTGACGGCCGTCGACGTCCCGGCGGGGCTCGTCAGGACGGCGCAGGGGACCGTCAGGGCCGACATCGCCAACGTCATCCCGCGGCAGACCGCCGGTGCGCTGGCGCATGCCGCCGGGCTGGTCGATGCGGGGGGCTGGTGTCCCGTCGATCCGGAAACCTTCGAGTCGAGGCTCCGGCCCGGCATCCACGTCGTCGGGGACGCGGCCCGCGCGGGGGACATGCCGAAATCCGCCTTCTGCGCCAACGCCCAGGCCAAGGCCTGCGCCTGCGCGATCCTGACGGCGCTGACGGGGGCGCGCCCGTCCCGGCCGCATCTGCTCGGCACGTTCTACACCTTCCTCGCCGGCAACGACGCGATGGGCGACGCGGCCGTCTTCACGCCGGCCGACGGGACGATCAGGCTGAGCGGCGCCTTCCTGACCGGGACCGGCGAGCAATCGGAGACGCGCCGCAGGAATGCCAGGGCGGCGGTCGGCTGGTACGACGCGTTCACCCGGGACGTGTTCGGCTGAGGGCCCTGCTCGGGCGCCGGCCGCTTCGATCGAGCGGCGGCCGTATCAGTACTTTCCAGGGGTCAGCACCGAGCCGGTATTCGACCAGTAGATATACGCTTCCAGGTCCTTCATCGCCTCGGAATCGGCCTCGATCTGCTCGCCCTGCATCGGCTTCTCGATGCACCAGTTGACCATGTCCCGCAGCGTCGAGAACTTGCCGATCTGGGCCTGGAACTTCGGGAAGGTGTGCGGGTGGGTGTCGGCGGCATGGGGATGGCACATCGCGCACGCCATCCCCGAATTCGAGAGATTGACCCCCATCGCCTTCGCGGTCGCGGCGTCGCCGTGGAACAGGAGATCGCCCTTCTTGACCGCGTCCATGAAGGCGTCGTCGTAGGACTTCAACTGCTCCCGCGAGACCGGGGCCTTGTGCGCGCTCGCCGGGCCGACGACGAACAGGACGACCGAGAAGGCCGCCGCCGCCGCGAGCGCCCCCAGGAGCGAAGCGACCGTCCCGTCCCGCGTCATGGCTTCGCTCCTTCGTAGGGACCCAGCTGATCGGCGATTCTCGGCCGCAGGACCTCGGGATTGCTGAGCGAGGAATCCTCCGCCGACTGGACGAACACCTCCTTGCGGCCCCACATGACGTACTCGGCCTCGATCCTGTCCCTGTTCATCGTCAGCTTCTCCCAGCCGACGCCGTCGTAGATGTCGCCGGGATCGACCCGGATCATCGGCTTCGTGAGCTTGGGCACGCCCTCCGGCGCGTAGGGCCAGGGCCACGAGGTCGCCAGCATGCCGATCGAGCGCATGTTGCCGATCTCGTTGTAGAGCACCTGATGCACGTGCCCGTGGATGTTGGTGACGTTCGCGTACGGCTTCAGGATCGCCTGCACCTCGCGCCAGTCACGCACCCAGAAGTTCCACGGCGGGTAATACTCGTAGAGCGGATTGTGGCTGAAGATCACGACCGGCCTCGACGGGTCCCAGCCGGCGAGGATCTTCTCCATCCAGTCGAGCTGGTCGCGGCCGACGCCGGCCCAGGGGCCGGCCACCGAGCCGTCGAGGACCGCCATGTGGTCCATGCGCTCCTCGGGGCTCATCTTGCGCGCGGTCCAGTAATCCGGGCCGCGGCTGACGGTGTCGAGCCCGATGAAGCGCACGCCCTTGTGGTCGAAGCTCCAGTTGGGCTGGCCGAACAGCTGGCCCCACTTCTTGCCCATGTCGAGGTACCAATCGTGCTCGCCCGGGATGAAGACCTTCTTGATCTTCACCTCCTTGAGCAGCTCGACGCCGAGTTCGAGCTCTTCCGGCTTGCCGAGCTGCGCGATGTCGCCGCCGAAGATCAGGAAGTCGGCCGGCGGGTTCATGGACTGGACGTCCCTCGCCGCGCGCACGACCTTCTCGACGAAGCGGGTATTGACCGATCTCGGATACAGATGCGTGTCCGAGATCCAGGCGAACTTGAACGATTCCTCGGCCGCGTAGGCCACGTCGATCGTGTTGATCAAAGGCCACCACGCGAAGGTCTGGCCGACGGTCGCCGCGCCGAACAGGCACGACTTGTGGAAGAACGTCCTCCTGGTCAGCCTGAGGTCCGGATCGGGGCTGACCCCCGGCCGCTGCAGGGCCGCCGCGATCTCGCGTCGTTCGCGCTCAAGGTCCGACATCGGCGTCTCCTCCCATGACCGTGCTCAGCCTCGCGGGCCCCTTCTCCGACGCCCGTCATCCGGCTCGGCCCGTTCCGGGCGTGCGATTTCCGGGTCCGGGGTCGAGGCCGCCCGAACTCATTTCCTCTTCAGCTCGATCGACAGGCTGGTCGGCTTGCCGGCCTCGACGGTGACCTTCTGCTGGACCGGTTTGCTGGCCGATTGCAGCGCCACCAGATCGTACTCGCCGGGCGGCACGTCGGAGATGCTGAATCTGCCGTCCGCGCCGGTGAGCGCGTAGTACGGGTTGTCCACGACGTAGATCCAACCCTCCATCCAGCCATGCGCGTCGCAGTCGACCCTGACGGCGCCGGCCTTCGGCAGTTCGGCCGCGATGGCCTGGTTCTGGTTCGGCTGCGCCATGTTGAAGGCGGTGCGCTTGCCGTAATAGCCGTGCGTGTTGTGCAGGACGGGATCCCTGTTGACCACGTCCAGCGGACCGGCCGGGATCACCTGCACGGAGGGCACGAAGCGGCACTTCTCGTTGTCGAGTTCCGGCTTCCGGCCCGCCGGCGGCCAGGCCTTCCCGCTGCCCACGCCGACGAGGTAGACGACGGCGTCCTTGACGCCCTTGTCGGGACCGACCTCGATCAGGGCCTCCTCGCGCGGCCCGCCGCAGATCTCGACATCCTTGGTCGGCACGATCTTGCGCGTTCCGGGAACTCCGTCGAAGCGGACGGTTCCCTCGATCGTGCCGCCGCCCGCGACCGCGCCGGCATCGTAGGCCAGCGCGGGCAACGTCGTCGCGGCGCCGACGGCGATGGCGCACGCGGCCCCGATCGATCTGCCACTCGCCATGATCCTGCCCGATGATCCTGCCCGGCGTTTCTCCGTCCCCGGGAGGTTCCCCGAGGCCTGCCCTTCGGCGAGACGATCATGGATTTCGAAATGTTCAAAACTAGAACTTCTTATGAGGTCAATCAGCAAAGCTGTCGGACAGGGCATGGAAAGCCTGACACACTTGGCCAGACTGTCCGCGGCGGTCGATGATCGGGCAGGCAGGCATGGCTATCCCGGCCCGTGAACGGCGGGGTGCGGTGCAGGCCGAGGTCACCGGCCGCCTACCTGTGCTTGGGCGAGGCCCGATGCTGCTGTCCCGATCGCGTCTCGCCCGAGGGTTCGTTGCCGGGATCCTCATCGGCCTCGCCTCGGCAGCCTTCGACCCGCCGGCGCGCGCCGCGGAGGCCGTGACGGTCGGCGGCCCCTTCACGCTCAAGGCACCCGACGGGACGACCGTCACGGAGCGGAGCTACGGAGGCAAGTGGCTGCTGGTCTATTTCGGCTACACGTCCTGCCCCGAGATCTGCCCGACGACCCTGTTCGACATCGCCGCGGCGATGAAGCATCTCGGATCCGAGGCCGGCAATCTGCAACCGATCTTCATCACGCTCGATCCCGAGCGCGACACCCCGGTCGTGATGGGCGAGTACGTCCGGTCCTTCGATCCGCGGATCGTCGGGCTCTCGGGCGAGCCGCGGGAGATCGAGGCCGTGACCCGGGCCTACGGCGCCTACGTCGCCCGACACGAGGGAGGCGCGCACGCGCGCGGCGGCCGCCTGGACCACAGCACCTACATCTATCTGATGAGTCCGGCAGGCCTGTTCGTCCGCGCCTTCGATTCCGACTGGTCCGGAGAGGAGATCGCGTCGAAGCTGCGCGAGATCATGGCGCGGCAGCCGGATTGAGCGCCGCGCCCGATGGCTGCCCGGTCCCGCTACGCCTGCACGTCGGCCGACGGGTTGGCACAGTTTGCCCGCCTCGCCCGCCCGCCCTGATACAGCGCGAGCGCCGGGCTCGCCGCCTTGAGCACCACCTGGCCGAGGGCGTGGAAATCCTCCCTGCACGGCGAGGTCTTCCGCCACATGAGCCCGACGCTTCGGCTCGGCTGCGGATCGGAGAACCGCAGGAGCTTGACGCGGCTGTCGCGCAACTCGACGTTGACGGCGACCTCCGGCAGCAGGGTGACGCCGTAGCCACTGGCCACCATCTGGATGATCGTCGCGAGGCTGGTGGCGAAGAAGCTGTTGCTCGCCTCGTTGCGCGCGTCGCCGCAATAGGCGAGCGCCTGATCCCGCAGGCAATGGCCCTCTTCCAGCAGGAGGAGCTGACGCTGCTCGACGTCGCTGACCGTGACCCGTCCCCGTTCGGGCAGCGGATCCTTGGCGGAGACGGCGAGCAGGAAGCGGTCCTCGAACAGCTGCAGCGTCTCGATATCGGTCTTCTCGACCGGCAGCGTCAGGAGGGCCACGTCGATGGTGCCGCGCGTGAGTTCGTTCAGTAGGGTCCTAGTCTGCGCTTCCAGGAGACCGAGGCGAAGCTCCGGGTAGCAGCGCTGCAGTTCCGGGATCACCCGCGGCAGGACGTAGGGTGCGAGCGTCGGGATGATGCCGAGGCGCAGAGTTCCGACGAGCAGTCGGCCGGTGCGGTGGGCGAACTCCACCAGATCGCGCGTGGCGCTCAGGATCAGGGCCGCGCGCTCGGCAATCTGCGCGCCGCGCTCGGTCAGCCTCGCGTTGCCGTGGTGGCGCTCGACCAGCGCGCCGCCGAGACAATCCTCGAGTTCCTGGATCTGCATGGAGAGCGCCGGCTGGCTGACCGCACACTCCTCCGCTGCCCGCCCGAAATGTCGGTGCCGGCTCAGCGCGTCGAGGTAGCGGAGCTGGCGCAGCGTCAGCATGCACGATGCACGGCGACGAGGGCGTTCGGCCGCGCCGGCAGGCTGGGAGGCGACCCGCTCGATGGCTCGCGGAGCCGGCACGGCACGCCGCGGCGGCCGGATCGGCGCAAGGACATCGAAGGACTTGAAGGTTCCAGACCCGTTACCGCCTCGAGCGAGACAGGCAGTCTTCCGACCGTATGCCCGCGGGCGGCGCACGCGACGGGCGCGGCGGCATCGAGCAGGGACCGTCTTGCGTCGCCGGCAGGTCGTTCGCCACGCCCGCGGCCGATGGCTCGAACGTCCGGATCAAGCCCAGCCGGCATCTCCACTCCCGAGTTCCGTCCGCTCGCCGGCTCTCGCCATCCCGAAGGCCAATCGCCTCGGCGAGGGGTTGGGATTCTGATTGTTGTGCATGCAACCCGACTCGATGAAAACAAAATTTCACAAATGTGGATCCGATTCAAAAAAGTGATGCGTCCTGTCGAAGCGGCTCCTCGTCGGTCGGCGCGTTTCGACGGCTCGGGTTCTGCCCAGGCCTGACGCGTCCGGCTGTCGCGGCCGGCAGGGCAACGACGCCCGCGTCGCGGCCCGGCCCGATGCGCCCTGCATCGGCGAGACGTTCCGATCGGCATTGTCCGGAAGAGGCCGTCATCTTCAAAGCCGCTCAAGCAAAGGTTCAAAATTTCTCAATCGACTTGCGGTTTGCCTGATAGGATCATCGAGGAGACATGATGTCTGCGGTTATCATGCGCGTGCGGCGGATCGGTCTGCCGATGCAATTTTCAGGAAAATCGAAAAATGCGTGACGAGAGCTGTGGATCTGGAATGAAAACCCGGATGGAATCCTGACAGACGTCTTTCAAGGCACCCGTTGTGACGATGATGCGAGGACCCAGTTCGGGGCTTGTCGGTAATCCGGCCAGCTTCCGGGACAGGCAGGCGGCGCTCCCGGGCAGCGCGTGGAGGACAGGACCATGACCTCGATCCGTGGCGCCGATCTCGTCGCGCGCTCCCTCGAACGGCTGGGGGTGACGCGCATCTTCACGCTGTCGGGCAATCACATCATGCCGATCTTCGACGCGCTCCTCGCGACGACGATCGAGATCGTGCATGTGCGCCACGAGGCGGCCTGCGTCCACATGGCCGATGCCTGGGGGCGCCTCACCGGGCAGGTCGGCGTCGCGCTGGTCACCGGGGGCCAGGGCCTGTCGAACGGCGCGGCCGCCCTCTTCACGGCGCTGGCCGCGGAATCCCCGGTGCTCCTGCTGTCCGGACATGCCGGCCTGCGGGAGCTCGGCCGCGGCGCGTTCCAGGAACTCGCGCAGGCCGACATCGCCCGGCCGATGTGCAAGGCGTCCTGGACGGCGGCGTCGACCGCCACGCTCGGCGACGATCTGGCCCGCGCGATGCGGCTCGCGCGGGAGGGGAGGCCGGGCCCGGTTCATGTCGCGCTTCCGGTCGACCTCCTCGAACACGAGGTTCCGGCGCAGAGCATCAGCCTCCCGGACGCGATCGAGCCCTCCGCCGTCGCGCCCGCGCCGTCCCTGATCGATCGGGTGAGCCGGATTGTCTCGAACCATGCGCGGCCGCTGATCCTTCTCGGGCCGGCCCTGTGCGGCGCGGAGGGGGCCGCCATGGCGCGCGCTCTCGAGCAGCGGTCCGGCGTGCCGGTCATCGGGATGGAGAGCCCGCGCGGCGTCAACGATCCAGGCCTCGGTTGCTTCTCCGAGATCCTCGCCGAGGCCGATCTCCTGGTCCTCGTCGGGAAGCCTCTCGACTTCACCCTGAGGTTCGGGGACGAGCCCGCGGTCTCTCCCGCCTGCGCCTTCGTGGCGATCGATCCCGAGCCCGAGCTGATCGCGAGGGTCTCGCGCAGCAAGGGCTCCCGGCTGCTCGCCTCGGGCATCGCGGACCCGAAGCCCGTGCTGGCCGCGCTCACGGCGTCGCTCGCGGCCGAGGCGGGCGGGCGCGCCGGATGGTGCGGGCGCGTCCGCGCCGCCCTCGCCTACGAGCCGCCGGAATGGGCGGCGGTTCGCGGCAGCGCGGGGCGGGTCCATCCGGTGCAGCTCGCCCAGGCGGTCGGCGACTTCCTCAAGCGGCACCCCGGCGGCACGCTCGTCTGCGACGGCGGCGAGATCGGGCAGTGGCCGCAAGCGCTGATCCGCGGCGAGCGGCGCCTCGTGAATGGCGTCTCGGGCACCATCGGTGCCGCGATCCCCTTCGCCATCGCCGCCCAGATCCTGAGCCCGGACGCGCCCGTGGTGGCGATTCTCGGCGACGGCACGTTCGGCTTCCACATGGCCGAGTTCGACACCGCGGTTCGGCACGCCCTGCCGATCATTGTCGTCATCGGGAACGACGCGCGGTGGAATGCCGAGTACCAGATCCAGCTGCGCAGCTACGGTGTCGAGCGGGCCAAGCATTGCGAGCTGCTGCCCTCGCGCTACGAGCAGGTCGCCGTGGCGCTTGGCGGGCACGGCGCATGGGTGACCTCGGCCGAGGAGCTTCCCGCCGCGCTCGAGGCGGCCCGCGCCAGCGGCAAGCCCGCCTGCATCAACGTCATGATCGACGGCGTTCCGGCGCCGGCGATCCATCGAGCCGAGGCGGGTTGAGTCGCGGGCCGACCGAGCCCGGCAGCCTGATGGGAGAACGGAATGCTCAGACGTCACCTGATCACGGGCGCGGCCGCGCTGCTGGCCGGCGCGGGCGCCGCGCGCGGGGAGGGCGGCGACGTGCGGATCGCCAGGCAGCCGAGCCTGGGACATCTTCCGCTCATGATCATGGAGGAGCGCGAACTCCTTCAGAAGCAGGCCGAGCGGCGCGGATTGCCCGGCCTCAAGGTCGCTTTCGTGACGCTCGCGGGCGGCGCCGCCATGAACGACGCGCTCCTGTCGAACGCGATCCAGTTCGCGGCGGGCGGCGTTCCGCCCTTCATCCTGCTCTGGTCGAAGACCCAGGGCACCGGCCTGGCGGTGAAGGGGGTGGCCACGATGAACTCGATGCCGCTGCTGATGAACACGAACAACCCGCGGATCCGGTCGCTGCGGGACTTCACCGACCGCGACAAGATCGCCCTCCCGGCCGTGAAGGTCTCGGTCCAGGCCTTCTTCCTGCAGATGGCCGCGGAGAAGGAACTCGGCCAGGACCGGCGCAACGATCTCGACAGGCTGACGGTGACGCTGTCCCACCCCGACGGGATGGCGGCCCTGCTCTCGGGCCAGGAGGTGACGGCCCACTTCACAGCGCCGCCCATCCAGGAGCTCGAGGCGCGGCAGCCCGGCATCCGGACCATCCTGAACTCCTTCGACGTGCTGGGCATGCCGTCGACCTTCAACGCGATCTGGGCCTCGTCCCGATACGTCGAGGAGAACCCGAAGCTCTACGACGCCTTCACCGCGGCTCTCGACGAGGCGATCGCCATCATCGACAGCGACAGGAACGCCGCGGCGCGATCCTACATTAAGCTCTCGAAGGACCGGAGCGACGTCGATCTCATCGCGCGGATCCTCAACGATCCGCAGGTGACCTTCACGACGACGCCCCAAGCGATCGGCCAATACATCGGCTTCATGGCCCGCTCGCAGATGATCCGCCGGGTCCCCGGCAGCTGGCGGGATCTGTTCTTCGCCAATGTCCACGACAAGCCCGGCAACTGACCGTTCACCGGGTCCGGCCTGGAGCACGATGCGGACACGTGGAATCCGGTTTTCCGGACTCATCGTGCGGCCACAACAAGAGAGAGCATGCTGCCGTTTCCGCGAAAGTGCAGCATGCTCGAGCCCCTTACCCGGCAAGCCGCAGCCCGACGATCCCCATCATCGTGATCGCTGCGAACACGAGCCGGACGGGATCCGCCGGCTCGCCGAAGAGCAGGATGCCCGCCACGACGCTGCCGGCCGCGCCGATGCCGGTCCAGACCGCGTATGCCGTGCCCACCGGCAGCACCTGCAGCGCCTTGGTCAGCAGCACCACGAAGGCGGCCAGCAGGACCAGCGAGAGCGCCGTCCAGGCCGGATCGCGGAAGCCGTCGGCCTTCTTCGTCGCGAGCGCCCAGGCCACGTCGATGCAGCCGGACGCGACGAGGAGCCCCCAGCCCCACCCCGCGCTCACGGCACGCGCCTCAGAAAGCGCGGCGCGAGCGCGCGCAGCCGCGCCTCAGCCGCCGCGGCTGCCTCGTCCGCCGCCGGTCCGATCGTCGGGCCGACCGGCACGATCGTGGCGTCGCCCAGGCCGATGAAGCCGAGGGCGGCCCGGAGATACGGCGTGGCGAGGTCGGGCCGGCCGCGGCTCTCGCCCGCCGCATAATCGCCGGCGCTGGCTAGGATCACGAGGGTCGGGCGCGGCGCCAGGAGGGGGGCGTAGCCGCTCGCCGGATCGAACGAGAAGGTCAGGCCCGGCTGGGTGACGAGGTCGATCCAGTGCTTGAGCCTGTAGGGGATGCCGAAGTTCCACATCGGCGTGGAGATCACGACGTGCTCGGCGCGCGCGAGGCGGGCGACCATCGCCTCGATGACCGACCAGGCCGTCCGCTCGTCGGACGCGAGTGCCCGCCCTCCGAGGCGGGCGTACTTGGCGGCGAGCACCGCGCCGTCGAAGGCCGGAAGATCGGCCGCCCAGAGGTCGAGCCGGTCGACCGTGAGCGCCGGCGCCTCGGCGCGCAGGATCTCGATCAGCCCACGGGCGGCGGCCGAGGAGCGTGAGTCCGGGCCGCGCGGCGAGGCTTCGACATGAAGGAGCCGGGTCATGCCGGCAGCACCTTGAAGAGAATCCGTCGGTTCATCCGTACCCTCGCGTCGCGTGACACTTCAGCCGTGCCGAAGCAGGAGGTAGCCTGTGCGCGGATCGGCAGGGAGGCGGTGTTCTTGCGAGACGTCGCTGCACGGATGCACAACCCGGACTGGGACGACCTGCGCTTCGTTCTCGCGGTGGCGGAGGCGGGATCGCTCGCGGCGGCCGCGCGCCGCCTGCGCGTCAACCACACCACGGTGCTGCGGCGCCTGGGCGCCTACGAGCAACGCCTCGGCGCCCGCCTGTTCGAGCGCCTGCCGACCGGCTATCTGCCGACCCTGACCGGCGAGGCGATGATCGCGGAACTGCGCCGGATCGATGCGGCGATCCACGCGGCCGAGCGGCGGGCGGCGGGCCAGGACCAGCGCCTTTCCGGTTCGGCGCAGCTCGCGACGACCGATACCCTGATGGCCTCGCTTCTGCCGCGCGCGCTCACGCTCCTGCGCCGGGCGCATCCCGGCATCCTGCTCGAAGTCTCGACCGCCAACGCCGATGCCGTCCTGACCCGCCGCGAGGCCGATCTGGCCTTGCGCCCCACCGCGTCTCCGCCCGAGACGCTGATCGGGCGACGGCTGTGCGGGCTCGGCTACGCCCCGTACGCCGCCCCGTCCTACCTGGCGGACCGGAACGCGGATTGCCCGCTCGCCGACCATGACTGGATCGGGCCGGACGAGTCCCTGCGCGAGACGGCGACGGCCCGCTGGATGCGGGCGAACCTCGCCGGCCTCGTGCCCGCGTTCCGCGTCGATTCCCTGGTATCGGTCCGCGACCTGGCCGCGGCCGGCCACGGCGTCGCGCTGCTGCCCTGCTACCTGGGCGATACGTCGCCCGGCATCGTGCGGCTTGCGGGCCATCCGACGATGGATCTCGGCATCGCTCTCTGGCTTCTCACCCACGAGGATCTGCGCCGCGTGGCGCGGATCGAGGCCGTCTCGCGCGCGCTCACGGCCGCCCTGCTGGCGGAGCGATCAGTCCTCGAAGGGTGAACCGCGCGATGATCCGGGCCGGGCTTCGGGCGAGATCGGTGCCATGCGGCGCCTGCCGGTGCAGGGCGCCGATGTGCCGGCCGGCACGTGCTTGAGCCCGGGATTTGATGGCCTCGCTCCGGCGCTTGCGCCGGGCGGGCATCGCGGGCGGCTCGGCCATGACGCCCCCGCCCGGGGCAGTCGATCACGGGGCCGGTGTGACGGGCGCTGTCCGGCACGCGGGTCCCGGGACGGCGGGCCCGCGATCCGGACGCCCTGGCCCGACGCATCCGGCCCTCACGTCAGGCGGAAGCGCAGCTCGCCGAGGCCTTCGAGGCTGCAGGCGATCTCGTCGCCGGGCTTGAGCCATTTGCGCTCCGCGCGCGGGATCTTCTCGCCGAAGATCACCCCCTGCGGCGTGCCGGTGTAGAAGACATCGCCGGGCTTCAGGGTCATGATCTTCGAGGCGAAGCTGATCAGTTGCCGACAGTTGAAGATCATGTCGTTGGTGTTCCAGTCCTGGCGCTGGACGCCGTTGACGCGCGTCTCGAGGCGCAGGTTGTTCGGGTCCTTCACGAGGTCGCTGGTGACGAGGTAGGGCCCGAGCGGCGCGAAGCCGTCGCTCGTCTTGCCGATCATGAACTGGGAGGTCAGGAATTGCAGGTCGCGGGCGCTGAAATCGTTGCCGGTGGCGTAGCCCGCCACGTAATCGAGCGCGTCGGCCTCCGAGACGTCGCGGCACTCCCGCCCGAACACGATCACAAGCTCGACCTCGTAGTCGAACTCCTTCGCGACGGCGGTCGGGAGCCGGATCGTGCCGCCATGGTGGTTGAGGGCGTTGTTGTACTTGTTGAAGAGCGGCGGGTCCTTGGGGATCGGGGTGCCCGTCTCCTCGGCATGCTTGCGGTAGTTGAAGCCCATCATGATGATCTTCTCGGGCCGGGTCACGAGCGGGGCGTACTGGACCGCTTCCTCGCGCAGATACGCTGTCCGTTCGTCCCGCGCGCTCGCCGCGTCGACGAGCGCCCTGAGCTGCCCGCCCTTCCCGTTCTGCAGCAGGTCGTCCATGTCGACCGGCGCCGGCAGGCCGAGGGCCTCGGCGGCCGCCGTCACGTCGAGGACGCCCCTGTCGGACTTGACGCCGAGGCCGTAGCCGCCGCCCCGGCGCATGTTGAGCAGGGTCATCCCGCGCGGCATCTCGAAGGCGGCGGGCGCCGCGGCCGCCGCTCCGGCGCCCGCGCCCGCGCCCGCGCCCGCGCCCGCCGACGCGGCGGCAACGCCGACCGCTCCCATCAGGAAATCCCGACGCCCTGTCTGCATGACAAACCTCCCGTTGCTGATCTTCGCCCGACCGCGCCAGCCTATCGCGCGGCCTTCCGCATCCACAGGTCCCAGGCCCGCAAACGGATCTGGTCGAGAGCGCGTTCCGCCGTCATCCTCTCCCCGGGATCGAGGAAGGCGACCGGGCCGCCGAGCGCGATCGCCTGGCTCCGAGCCCGGCCGAGGCCGGACGGCGGCAACCTGGCGAGAGGCCGGCGGGTGTCCGGCTGACCGATTCGGTCCACGGGACGTCTCCGCCGGGACGCGACGGCCATGCCCTGTCCATCGGGCAAGGCCGCCGTCGAACGCCGCGCAGCCAGCCTGGCGGGACGGTCGCACGAGGAGGTCGAGATCATGCTCAGGCACTTTGACCATCTGACCATCGTGGTGCGGGACCTCGACCGCGCCAAGGCGTTCTTCGCCGTCCTGGGCTTCCAGGAGGCCATGTCCGTGGTCATCGCCGGAGAGCCCTTCTCGGGCTACATGGGCGTTCCCGACATCGAGGCTGACCACGTGACGCTCGTCCTGGAGAACGTGGCGCCCCGGACCGAGATCCAGCTCCTCCGGTACCGGCATCCGGAACCGCTGCCGGATCCGCACATCCGCGACCTGAACAAGCTCGGCATGAACCACATCTGCTTCGCGGTCGACGACGTCGAGGCGGAGGTCGCCAAGCTGAGGGCGCACGGCTTCGAGCCCCGCAACGCGATCATGGATTTCCACGCGCGGAAGCTCGTCTTCATCGACGGGCCGGAGGGCGTCACCGTCGAACTCGCCGAGTGGCACTGAGAGCACCTCGCGGGATGCCCGGCCACCGGGAGCCCTCCCTGCACGCGCATCGGCGCCGCGGGCGTCGGGCGCGCGGCCAGCCGGGCGCGGGGCGGGGCGGCATACCCTGCTCATAGGGCCGGAACGCTGCCACGGGCATCCCGGTTCATGGGGTGCGCCGCCCGGGGGCCCATCCGGCGCGGGCGGGATCGGAGGGAACCGAGCATGCGCTCAGCGGCCGTGGCGAGACCGGAGCCGACGCCCTTCTGGTCGGCGCTGTTCACCGATCGACGGATCGCGCCGGCCCTCGGTCTCGGCTTCACGTCCGGCATCCCGTTCCTTCTCGTCTACGCGACGCAATCGGCGTGGCTGTCCGACATCGGGATCTCGATCGCGACGATCGGGCTCCTGAGCGAGCTGACCCTCGCCTACAAGTTCAAGTTCCTGTGGGCGCCGTTTCTGGACCGGTACGATCCGCCTCTGCTCGGGCGCGCGCTCGGCCGGCGGCGGGGCTGGATCGTCGTCGCCCAACTCGGCGTCATGGCGATGCTCGCCGGCATCGCGTTCGGCGATCCGGCGCATCGGCTCGCCTGGACGATCGCGTTCTCGCTGGCCCTGGGGTTTGCCGGCGCCACGCTCGACCTCGTCATCGACGGCTGGCGCATCACCAGCGTCCGGCCTCCCGAGAAGCAGGCCGTGCTGTCGTCCTGGACGGAGATCGGCTGGCGGTTCGGCAACCTGGCGGCCGGGGCCGGCGCCCTGTTCCTGGCCGACCGGATCGGCTGGCGCGGCGCCTATCTCTGCATGGGCGCCCTGATGCTCCCGGGCATGATCGCGGCCGTGCTCGCGCCCGAGCCGCCTTCGGACCGGCTCCCCGCCTCCGCCCGAGCGGGCTTCGTCGAGACGGTCTGGGCGCCGATCCACGAACTCCTGACGCGGCTCGGCCCCACGGCACCCATCATCCTGCTGCTCGTTGCCGGCTTCCGGATGCCGGGCTACGTCGCGAGCGCGATGGCGGTTCCGCTGTTCAAGCACCAGGGCTTCTCGAACACCGATATCGCGACCGTCACCAAGCTCTTCGGCTTCTGGATCGCGCTCGGCGGCACGTTCCTGGCAGGCGCTCTCGTCCCGCGGCTCGGCATGCTGCCGAGTCTTCTCATCGGCACGATCGCGGGCTCGGCCTCGCATTTGAGCCTCGCCTACCTCGCAGCGCATGGGGGCGACGGCGGGACGGCCTTCTGGACCTTCGCGGCCACCGTCGGCATCGACGGCTTCGCCTACGCCTTCGCCTCGGTCGTGCTGATCACATACATGTCGACGCTCTCCTCGCCCGAGCATGCGGCAAGCCAGTTCGGCCTCTTGACATCGCTCTGCGCTTTCCCGGGCAGCCTGCTGGCGGGCTTTTCGGGCTTTGCCATCGAGCGGACGGGCTTCACGTGGTTCTTCGTCGGGACGTCGCTGATCGGATTGCCGGTGGCGCTGCTCGCGCTCTACGTCTGGGCCAAGGTCGGCATCGCCGACGAGACCGCGCCGCGGCCCGCTCAGGCCGCGCGATGAGGTCGAGGCGGCCTGCCGGCGTGGCGACCTCCGTGGCGACCTCTCCGAGAAGCGGCGCGGGCCGATGGGCGCCCGGAACGGCGGCGCCGCGCCCGGGTTGAGCCGGGAAGTCCCCGGAGGTTCACCGTGACGACCGACCCGCTGCACAAGTTTCCCCGTCCGCCCTTCGAGACCCAGCCCCAGGGCTTCCCGGGCAAGACCGGGCGCATGGCACCCGAACCCGACCACGGAGAGAAGAGCTACCAGGGCTCAGGCAAGCTCGCCGGCAAGGCGGCGCTCATCACCGGCGGCGACAGCGGCATCGGCCGTGCGATCGCCATTGCCTATGCCCGGGAGGGGGCCGACGTCGCCATCTCCTACATGCCCGAGGAGCAGAAGGACGCCGAGACGGTCGCTCAGTGGATCGAGAAGGCCGGCCGGCGCGCGCTGCTCCTGCCGGGCGATCTCAAGGATGCCGCCTACGGCCGCAACATCGTCGCCCGCGCCGTCGAGACGTTCGGCCGCCTCGACGTGCTCGTGAACAACGGTGCCTTCCAGCAGCCGAACCAGGGCCTCGACGGCATCGAGGACGCGGTATTCGAGGACCACTTCCGCACCAACGTGTTCGGCCCGTTCTACGTGACCAAGGCGGCGCTCGCGCACATGAAGCCCGGCGCCTCGGTGATCTTCACCTCGTCGGTGAACTCCAAGCACCCGATGCCGTCGCTGCTCGCCTACAGCGCCACCAAAGGGGCGCTCAGCAACATGGTGCTGAGCCTCGCCCAGTTGCTGGCCGAGAAGGGCATCCGCGTGAACGGGGTGCTGCCAGGCCCGATCTGGACCCCGTTCATCCCGGCTGGCATGGACCAGGACTCAGTGAAGAGCTTCGGCTCGATGGTGCCGTTCGGCCGCCCGGGTCAGCCGGCCGAGCTCGCCTCTGCCTACGTGATGCTGGCCTCCGACGAGAGCAGCTACACGTCGGGAGCGCTGGTCACGGTCGCCGGCGCCATGCCCGTTCTCTGAGCGGGGCGGGCGTTGCGCCGAGGGACAGGGACGCAACGAGGGGGAGCGATGGAGCGGACGATGGAGGCTGAACCCAAGCCGCGGCTCGTCGGCGTGAATCACGCCGCGTCGGAGGACCAACCGGATACTGGGCCCCTTCGGGACCTCTCTCTCGGATCCAGCCTGAGCCGAACTCCGAACCGAGCCGGACGTTGACCATGCTCCTACGATGGAGCCTGTCATGTCGAAGCTCACCGGCGACGAGCGGGAGGACATCCCGAAGAGCAAGTTCGCGCTTCCCGACGAGCGCAAATACCCCGTCGAGGACAAGGCGCACGCGCGCAACGCCAAGGCGCGTGCGGCCCAGCAGGAGAAGGCAGGAAACCTGTCCGCGGCCGACAAGAGGACGGTCGACGCCAAGGCGGACCGCGTCCTGAAGGGCCGGTAGGCGGTTCAGGCGCCTCGGCCACTCGGGCATACGGCGTGGCGGCGCCGACATAGAGCCCGACGTCACCCGCCTTCTGCGCGATGAAGTCGTCGCGGTCCGCGAAGTTGATCCGGGGTGCCCGGACCGTCCGTGCTGTGCCCGGACGGAGCCGGCTCGGCCCCGTTACCAGCCCGTACGCCTGGGCTCGGTTCCAAGGACGGCCTCGTCGATCCTGCCCCCACGTCCTCGGCGGCCTGTGCCGGCGTGTCGTCCTCCGCCCGTCGTTCGTCGAATCCCTGCCCAGGCAGGAACGTCAAAACGATTTCCTCACCTGTACATTCGTGCCTAACCGTACGGCTGCGGCCGGACATTGGCGTGCTGGCCGATTTCCTTCCGGATACTGTCTCCGGATTGCATCACTGCTCAGAATAACACCTTCTCAGGGTTTTTACGGCGCCTTCCGAGGGTTTCCCTGATTGCCCTTCGCGGGTGGGCTCGGAAACCCTGGCGGCCGAGCCACATCCCGGAGGCGGACATGGGGTCTGTCATGCGTCACCTCCTCGGCGGCCTCGTCCTGGCGGCCGTCGTCCCGCTGGCTAACCCAGCGCAGGCGGCCGAGGGCGGCCTCAGCTTCTACATCGAGGGGCAGTCGGTTCCGCTCGGCGGCATCGTGCCGCCGCCCGGCCTCTACTTCGACAGCACCACCTACTTCTACAACGGAAGGATCGGCGGCAATCGCCAGACCCAGATCGGCGGCAACGTCATCGCCGATGCCAAGGTGAACTTCGTGGCCGACTTCGTGACGGCTCTTTGGGTCACCCCCGTCGAGATCGGGGGCGGCAATCTCGCCGTCGCCTTCGTGATGCCGCTCGGCGAGCCGGCCGTGCGCGCGGGCGTCCTTCTCAACGGTCCCCTCGTCAACCAGGCGTTCGGCCGGCCGGTCGGTGCTTCCGTGGCCGACGCCACCTTCAACCCCGGCGACCCCATCGTGTCGGCCACCCTCGGCTGGCATTCCGGCAACTGGCACTGGAAGCTCTCGGGCCTGCTCAGCATCCCGGCCGGTGCCTACGTGCCAGGACAGCTCTCGAACGTCTCGTTGAACCGTTACGTCGGCGACGTTTCGGCCGCCGCGACCTACCTCGACCCTGCGCTTGGCATCGAGCTCTCGGCGGCTGCCGGCTTCACGTTCAACGGCAAGAACCCGGCCACGCAGTACGTCACAGGCACGGAGTTCCACGTCGACGTCTCGGCCTCGAAGTACCTGACCAGGGAAGTCTCGGTCGGCGTCATCGCCTCGCACTACGAACAGATCACGGGCGACAGCGGCCCCGGCGCCCGGCTCGGCCCCTTCAAGGGTCGGGTCACGGCGGTCGGCGGTACGATCGGTGCGACCGGCGAGTTCGGCAAAATCCCGGTCACCACCCGGTTGAAGGTGCTGCGGGAGGTGGACGTGGAGAACCGCTTCCAGGGTACCCTGGGCTTCTTGGATGTGTCGTTCCCGCTCTGGGTCCCGCCCCCGAAGGCGGCGCCGGAGCCCAGGCCGCCGGTGACGAAGTCCTGAGGGAGGCGCACCGCTTTCGGGAAGCGGAAGGGTAATTGAGGCACCGAGGCTTGCCCAGGGCGAGCGCCGGGAGCCTGATGCGGCGAGGACGCGAGCCCGCCCCCATCCCGGGTGGTGGGTGTTCGGCATGCCCGGGAGCCACGCGGGAGGCTATCTCGTGACGGTGACTATCCTGATCGTGGACGACCACATCGCCGTCCGCCGTGGCGTCCAGACCATCCTGGAGGGGCGCGACGGCTTCGAGATCGTCGCCGAGGTGGGCACGGGGGCTTCGGCCATCGATCTCGCCGAACGGCACAAGCCGGACGTGGCGGTCATCGACTACTCGCTGCCGGCCATGAACGGGTCGCAACTGACCCGGCGCATCCGGGAGGCCAGCCCGCGCACCGAGGTGCTGGTCTACACCATGCACGAGAGCGACGCCCTGGTACGCGACGTGCTTGGGGCCGGCGCGCGCGGGTACCTCCTGAAGTCGGACGCCGACCAGCACCTGATCGCCGCCGTCGACGCGCTGGCCCACCACCAGCCCTATTTCACCGGCCGCGTGAACGAGGCGCTCCTCGCTCACTACCTGGCTCATCCGGGCGAGGGCTCGCAACTCGACACGCTGACCTGTCGTGAGCGCGAGGTGGTGCAGCTCATCGCCGAGGGCCATTCGAGCAAGCAGGTCGGCGCGGCGCTGGCCATCAGCCTGAAGACGGTCGAGACGCACCGAGCCTCCGCCATGCACAAGCTGGGCCTGGAAACGACAGCCGCCCTGGTCCGCTACGCCGTGCGCAACAAACTGGTGGAGCCCTAGGGGTTTTTTCGGGCCGCCCTCAGGGAATTGCCGGCATCGGGTCAGGGTTTTGCCCGATAGTTCGAACGCGGTCCCCAGCCTAAAGTTGCCGCAAGTTAAGCCCGAAGATCTCGTGGCAGGCACGACTGATTTCGATGATCGGCTATCCTGACGGGAGGTGTCGATGCGGGTCCATGGCGGATCGCTGTGCCTTGCGCCCGCCGCGCTCCCCTTGCCGGCAGCGTCCGAGCCGGCTCGTGCCGCACCCCTGATGCCACACGCCGCCGTTGTCCCCCTCCCCGACGGCACGGTCGAGCTCGCCGCGCGGCGGCACGCGCTCCGGGATCGCTTCAGGGGCGGCGGTTTCCGGGGCGATTTCGCAGGGCGCAGGACGCGCGGTTTCGCCGGCCATCAAGCTCTGCCCGACGCCGGGCCACCTCGTGGGCATCCCGGTCGCGAACCTCTCGGCGGACGCGGCGCGCAGCACCCGCCTGGCCGTGTTCGTGGGTGGCTGAGCCATCGCCCAACTCTGGCTGTTCTGACCGGCTCCGATCGTCGGCGGAGCCCTCGGCGGCATCCTCTACCGCCGGCTCGGCGAGCAGCCCTCCAGCCAGGTCACCGGGATGGTGCCACCCGCGCCGGCCGAGTGCGTGGGCCGACCTTCCGTCGATCCCCGTTGAGGAGAGACCGATGCCGAGCGCGACCGTTCCCGACCGGCCCATCGTGCCGCGGGCGGACGGGGACGCGGTCTTCGTGCCGGGCGGGACCTTCCGCATGGGTTCGGATCGCCACGACCCGGGGGAGGCACCCGTCCATCGGGTCTGAGTCGACGGCTTCCGGATCGACCGCACGCCCGTCACCAGCGCTCAATTCCGGGCCTTCGTGCGGGCCGCGGGCCACGTGACGGTCGCGGATCGGCCGGCCGTGCGCCATCCGCATCCGGTCGACACGTCCACGAGCCACATCGTCTTCCGCTGCGTCAGAAGGAGTGGGTCATGACCGATCCCGTGCAGTCCCAGCTTGCCGCCGACGAGGGTCAGTCCGCGGCCGTCAACCGCAGGGCCATGCTGCTGCAGGGCACCGCGCTGGTCGCGGCCGCCCTGGGCTCCGGCACCGGTGCCCAGGCGCAGCAACCCCAGCAGCAGCCGCAGCCGGCCGCCCCGTCGCAGTCGGGGGCGGCGAGCCGGCCGCCCAACATCCTTGTCATCTTCGGCGATGACATCGGACAGACCAACATCAGTGCCTACTCATTCGGATTGATGGGCTACCGCACGCCGAACATCGACCGGATCGCCAAGGACGGCATGATGTTCACCGACTACTACGCCGAGCAGAGCTGCACGGCGGGCCGGTCAACCTTCATCACCGGGCAATGCACGCTGCGCACCGGCCTGTCCAAGGTCGGCATCCCCGGCGCCGCCGTCGGCCTGCAGCCGCGTGACGCCACCCTGGCCGAGCTCCTCAAGCCGCTCGGCTACGCCACGGGCCAGTTCGGCAAGAACCATCTCGGCGACCGCGACGAATACCTGCCGACGAACCACGGCTTCGATGAGTTCTTCGGCAACCTCTACCATCTCAACGCCGAGGAGGACCCCGAGAACCACTTCTACCCGCAGAGCCCTGAGTTCCGGAAGCGCTTCGGGCCGCGCGGCGTTCTCAGGACCTCCGCCGATGGCAAGATCGAGGATACGGGGCCGCTGACGAAGAGGCGGATGGAGACCATCGACGACGAGACCTCGGCGGCGGCCATCGACTTCATGCAGCGGCAGGTCCGGGCTAGCAAACCGTTCTTCTGCTGGTTCAATTCCACCCGGATGCACTTCCGCACACACGTACGGGCGGATCACCGGGACAAGCCCGGATTGGACTCCCGGACAGAATATGCGGACGGCATGATCGAGCACGACGCGACCATCGGCCAGATACTCAAGGCGGTGGACGACCTTGGGATCGCGAACGACACCATCGTGCTCTACACCACCGACAACGGCCCGCATCAGAACTCGTGGCCGGATGCCGGCACGACGCCGTTTCGCAGCGAGAAGAACACCAACTGGGAAGGCGCCTTCCGGGTGCCGTGCCTGATCCGCTGGTCCGGACGCATCCCTGCCGGCACCGTGTCGAACGAGATGGTGAGCGGGCTTGACTGGGTGCCGACCCTGATGGCGGCCGCCGGCGACCCGGACATCAAGGATAAGCTGCTCAAGGGCCATCAGGCGGGCACCAAGACCTTCAAGGTCCACCTCGACGGCTACAACCAGCTTCCGTACCTCACGGGCCAGCAGCCGAACAGCGCGCGCAAGGAGTTCATCTACTTCGACGACGATGGCGATCTCGTCGCACTGCGCTACGGGAACTGGAAGGTCGTCTTCGAGGAGCAGCGCGCCCCAGGAACGATGCGTATCTGGGCAGAGCCCTTCACCAAACTGCGGGTTCCCAAGATTTTCAACCTGCGGTCTGACCCTTATGAGCGGGCCGATATTACCTCGAACACTTACTATGATTGGCTTATGTCAGACGGCGCTGGCGTTTTCATAGCGGCCCCTCCCGTCGTGGGCCAATTTTTGGCGACCTTCAAGGACTATCCGCCGAGCCAGCGGCCTTCGAGCTTCAGCATCGACCAGATTGTCGAGAAGATGCAGCGGACCTTCGAGGCCCGCAACCAGTGACGGTGAAAGCGGGCCGACACGCCGGCCCGCCTCACATCGTGGAGACCTCGGATGCGCTCCAAGGCGTTCATGCTGGTCCGTCGCACGGTCCTTGCCGGCGCCGCGACGCTGGTCGCGGCACACGCATCGGGCCTCGCAGGGGCCGCGGACGCCGACCCCTTGCCCTCCTGGAACGAGGGTTCGACGAAGCACGCGACCCTGGACTTCGTCGACCGCGTCACGCGGGAGGGGCAGCCAGGCTACCTGTCGCCGGCGGAGCGGATCGCCGTCTTCGACAACGACGGGACCTTGTGGGCCGAGCAGCCGGCCTACTTCCAGGCCGCCTTCGCCCTCGACGAGGCGGTGCGGCGAGGCTCGGTCATCGTGGATATGGCACGGGATTGGAAGTCCATCTTCGCCGCCGCGCTCCCGTCCAAGCGCTGAGGAGGGGGGCCGGTGGCAAATCAGCTCCAGCCCCTGTCGACATCCGCGGCCGCGGCGGCGGATGCAGGACCGCGCGAGGCCATTCTCGACCTGCAGAGCCGTGTCAATCGGGACATCATCGGCCAGGAGCGGGTGGTCGAGCGGCTCGTCATCGCGCTCCTGGCAAACGGCAACGTGCTGCTTGAGGGCCTTCCGGGCCTCGCCAAGACCCGGGCGATCAAGAGCCTGTCGAGGAACCTGGAGAGCGCGTTCAGCCGCATCCAGTTCACGCCCGACCTCCTGCCCTCGGACGTGACCGGCGGCGAGGTCTATCGCGGTGAAGGGACTGGCGGAGGGACCTTCGAGTTCCGGAAGGGCCCGGTCTTCGGCAACCTCGTGCTGGCGGACGAGATCAACCGGGCCCCCGCCAAGGTTCAGTCGGCCCTCCTCGAAGCCATGGAAGAGCGGCAGGTCACGGTGTCCGGCAAGCGCTATCCCTTGCCGGACCTGTTCATGGTCCTCGCGACCCAGAACCCTATCGAGCAGGAGGGGACCTATCCGCTACCCGAGGCGCAGATGGACCGATTCCTGATGCACGTCACCATCGACTACCCGAGCGACGCCGACGAGGTGCGGGTGCTGCGCCTCGTGCGCGCCGAGAATGCGGGGGCGGGCGCCGCGCCACCGCCCAAGATCCCCCAATCCATCGTGTTCGACGCCCGGCGGGAGATCGACGCGGTCACCACGGTCGGGGCCGTCGAGACCTACATGGTCGCCCTGATCGCCGCGACCCGGCGCCCGTCGGAGTACGGCGACAAGCTGCGCCACTGGATCGCACTGGGCGCGAGCCCGCGCGGCTCCCTCGCCCTGGACCGCACGGCGCGCGTCGTCGCCTGGCTGCGCGGCCGTGACTACGTCGTCCCGGAGGACGTCCAGGCCGTCGCGCACGACTGCCTCCGCCACCGGATCTCCCCCTCTTACGAGGCCAGCGCCGACGGCGTGAGGGTCGACGACATCGTCGACGAAATCGTCGCCCAGGTCGCGGTGCCGGCCTGAGAGAAGGGAGGTACGGCATGCTCCGCACGGTCCCGCGCACGGCGAGCATCCCGGCGGGACGAGCGCGGGCCTACGTCGAGCTCGCGGACCTCACGCGGCTCAAGCACAAGGCCACGGGCTTCAGCTTCCTGCCGCGCCAGCCCGTGCACAGCCTGCTCTACGGGCGTCACGCCTCGCGGCTGCGGGGGCGCGGGCTGAGCTTCGAGGAGTTGCGCGGCTACGTCGAGGGCGACGACACCCGCGCCATCGACTGGCGCGCCACCGCCCGGCTCGGAAAGCCCTACATCCGGGTCTACAGCGAGGAGCGCAACCGCCCGGTCATCCTCATCGTCGACCAGCGGCAGACGATGTTCTTCGGCAGCCGGCACGCGACCAAGTCGGTCGTCGCGGCGGAGGTCGCCGCCCTTGCCGCCTGGCGGGTCACCTCGCTGGGAGACCGCGTCGGCGCGGTGCTGTTGTCGACGGCCGGCATCGCCGAGATCCGGCCGGAGCCTCGGGAGCGCGCCGTCCGGCGCATCCTCGACGCGACCGTGCGCGGCAACCGCCTGCTTCCCACCCCGGGCGGAGCGGCGGAGGCGCTCGGACAGCTGAACGAGGGCCTGCGCCGGGCCGCCCGCATGGTGCTGCACGACGGCCTGGTCTGCCTCATCTCCGACGGGGCGGGCACGGATGACGAGACGGCGGAACTCGTCACGAAGCTGACGGCCCACAACGACGTCGTCGCGGTGTTCGTCTACGATCCGCTGGAGGAGAAGCTGCCCGACCTCGGCCGGGTCGTCGTGGCGGACGGCGAGCGTCGGATCGAGGTCGATACCGGCGCGCGAAACCTCCGGGAACGCTTCGGCCAAGCCTTCGCCGAGCGGCGGAGCCGCCTGGAATCCTTCTCGCGCAAGCGAGCCATCCCGGTCCTTCCCGTGAGCACGGACCGCGACACGGCCGAACAGGTCCGGGAGATACTCGGGCGTCGCAGGGACGGCGGGCGGAAGGGAGCCGCCCTCGCGGGAGGGCTGGAGCGATGAACCCGGACCCCGCCAGCCTGGAGAACCTGCGCGACCTCGCGCTGCCGCCCCCGGTCTCGCTATGGCCGCCCGCGCCCGGCTGGTGGATCCTGGCCGCCGGCCTCGCGTCCGCTTCCGTGGTGGCAGGATGGCGGTCATGGCGGCGTTACCGCGCGGATGCCTATCGCCGCGAGGCGTGCCGGCAGCTCGACGCCATCGAGCGCCGGGTCGACGCCGGCCTGTGCGCGGGTGCCGCGTCCGAGCTTGCCGTCGTGCTGAAGCGGACGGCGCTCGCGGCCTTCCCCCGCGCCGCGGTGGCCTCGCTGACCGGACCGGCGTGGCTCAGGTTCCTCGACCGGACAGGCTGCACCACCGCCTTCACCGATGGCGCGGCGCGAGGGATCGGGCAATGGGCGTTCGCCGGGGACCGAGCCGCCCCGGCTGCGAACCTCAAGGCGGCGCTTCGGGAGACGCGCGCCTGGGTCCGGGCGCACCGGCGGTCGGAGGAACCGGACCGATGCTGACCTTCGCCTACCCTTGGGTTGCCCTCCTTCTGCCGCTGCCGTGGCTCGTGTCCCGCCTGTCCCCGCCCCGGGCCGAGCGGCGCCCAGGCCTGCGGGTGCCGTTCTTCGACGCACTGGTCGCCCTCACCGGCGCCCGCCCTCAGAGCGGCGCGGTCGTCGCCAGCCGCGACCGCTGGCGCACGGGCGTGCTCGCCGCCTGCTGGCTTCTCACGCTCGCCGCGCTCGCGCGCCCGCAGCGGATCGAGGCGCCGCTCCGCCGCGACCAGCCGACGCGCGACCTCCTCCTCCTAGTCGACCTGTCGGGCTCCATGGACGCCCGCGACTTCCATAACGCCTCCGGGCAGCTGACCGACCGCCTGACGGCCGTGAAGGGGGTCCTCGACGACTTCCTGGCGCGCCGGCAGGGCGACAGGGTCGGAGTCATCGTGTTCGGCGACTCCCCCTTCGTCCTCGTGCCCTTCACCACCGATCTCGCGCTCTGTCGCGAGCTGATCCGGGAGACCGCAGTGGGAATGGCCGGGCCGAGGACGGTCCTTGGCGACGCCCTCGGGCTCGGCATCACCCTGTTCGACCAGTCGCGCGCACGCGCCCGGACGGTCATCGCCCTGACGGACGGGAACGACACGGCGAGCCGGGTCCCGCCACCGGAGGCGGCCCGCATCGCGAAGGACAAGGGCATCGTCGTCCATACCGTGGCCATCGGGGACCCGGCCGCGGTCGGGGAGGAGAAGCTCGACGAGGAGGCTTTGCGGGACGTCGCGGCGACCACCGGCGGCGGCTTCTACCGTGCGCTCGACCGCGAGGCGCTCGCCGACATCTATCGCCGCCTCGACGCCATCGAGACCCGCCGGATCGAGACCGTGTCGTTCCGCCCCAGGACGGATCTCTACTGGGTGCCGCTCGGCCTCGCGCTCCTCCTGAGCCTGAGCGCCCAGGCACTCGGCCTGGCGCTGGCCTCCCGGCCGGCATCGCAGGCGGCCTCGCATTCCGGGGGCACGGCATGACCATGGCGCTCGCGGACGTCCACTTCCTACGGCCCTGGGTCCTCGTGCTGCTGGTCCCGGCCACGGCGCTGTGGTGGCTGACGCGTGCGCGGTCGGACACGACGACGCGCTGGCGGGAGGTGGTCGCGCCGGACCTGCTCCCCCTTCTGACCGCCGGCGGCGGCGAGCGGGGCCGGATCACCCCGGCAGCCATGCTGGCGGCCGTCTGGGCCCTCGGGACGATCGCCGTCGCCGGGCCGACCTGGGCGCGTGAGCCGGCACCCTTCGCCGCGACCCAGCCCCCCGTCATGCTCGTCGTCCGGGTGACGCCGTCCATGCAGACGGCCGACGTGGCGCCGAGCCGGGCCGAGCGAGCCTGGCAGAAGGTCTCCGACCTGCTAGCCCTGCGCGAAGGAGCGGCGGCAGGGCTCGTCGCCTACAGCGGCTCGGCCCACCTCGTCCTGCCGCCGACGCCCGACAAGGCCGTGCTCCTGTCGCTCCTCCGGGCGATCTCGCCGGAGGTGATGCCGGTCGAGGGCGACCAGCTGGCACAGGCCGTGTCCCTGGCGGCCCGGACGCTCGCGAGCGGTGGGCAGGGCGGTTCGATCCTGGTCCTGGCCGACGCGGTCGCGCCGGGTCAGGACGCGCTTCTGCAGGCGGCGGGTGGGGCCGGCGCCCGGCCGATGACGCTGCTGGCGATGGTCCCCCCCGACCAGGCCTCCGCGGCGCTCGAAGGGGCGGCGACCGCCCTCAGCGCCAGCCTCGTGCCGCTCTCGCCCGACGATGGGGATGTCCGGCGGATCGCGCGCCGCCTGGATGGCGCCCGGGCATCCGTCGGGGATCCGGCCAGCGAACGCTGGGCCGAGACCGGCTACTGGCTGACGCCGCTGCTGGCCGCGCTCGTGGCGGCCTGGTTCCGGCGCGGCTGGGTCCTGGCGCGCTGAGGGGCGGTTCGATGGTCTCTCGCAGCTTTGCCGTCATGCTCGGGCGCCTCGGCGACGCGGCGCGCGCGCATCCCTACGCTGTCGTGGCGGCCTCGAGCGCGCTGGGGCTGTTGCTCGGCGCCGCCTGGGTCGGCCCGGCGGACCTGTTCGCCTCGCCGGACCAGCGGGGGCGCTGGCACTTCGAGCGCGGCGATTACCGGGACGCGGCGGCCACCTTCACGAACTCGCTATGGCGCGGCATCGCCCTGTTCCGGTCTGGGGAGTTCAAGCAGACGGCGCAGGTGCTGGGCGGCCTCGATACCGCCCAGGCGGCCTACGATGAGGGCAACGCCCTTGTCATGCTCGGTCAGTACAATCAGGCGGTTCAACGCTACTCCCGCGCGCTGGAACTCCGCCCGGACTGGCCCGACGCCGAGGCCAACCGCACCCTGGCGCGACTGCGCGCCGCCCGCATGAGGACCGAGGGCGGGGATAGCGGCGACACCGAATCCAGCCCCGACGAGGTCGTCTACGACCGGACGAGGAAGAACGCCGGCCAGGGCGAGGGCACGGAGGCGGCTAGCGGCGCGGCCATGAGCGACGAGGGGGCCAGGGCCTTGTGGCTGCGGCGGGTCCAGACCCGTCCGGCCGACTTCCTGAGGGCCAAGTTCTCCTACCAGCTGCAGAACGCGCCCGCGGTCGCTCCTGAGGAGCGCCGGCGATGACGCGGCTCGGGCTGCTCCTCCTCTCGGTCGCCGTCGCCTGCTTGCCCGCCGCGGCCGAGGAGGCCGGCAGCGTGGTCGTCCGCCAGGGCATCCGGCCCGCCAGCGCGGTCATCGGCCAGCGCGTGACGGTCTTCGTCGACGTGCTGTTCCCCGGCGAGATGCCGGCCCCTCCACAGGTGAAGCTGCCCGAGGTGCCGGGCGCGCAGGTGTTTCGGTTCGAGAGCCAGGGGACGACGCTTCAGGATCGCCTGGGCGGAAGCCCGTATGTCGGCCAGCGCTTCGAGTTCGCCCTGTTTCCTCGCCGGGGCGGGAACCTGAGCGTTCCCCCTGCCAGGGTGACCCTGCTCGACCGGCGGCAGGTGCCTGCGGACACCGTGGCCGGACAGGCGGCGGCCCTTGCGGTTCGAGTGCCGCCAGGCGTCGATGCCTCCCAGCCCGTCGTCGCGACCACCCGACTGAGCCTCGGCCAGCGCTGGGAGCCGTCGCCGACGGATCGCATCGAGGTCGGCGGTGCCCTGAAGCGGACGGTTGTCCGCGAGGCCGAGGACGTGCCGGCCCTCGCGATGCAGGACCTGCGCGGTCCGATGCCCGAGGGCGTGCGTGCCTACGACGACCCGCCCGATGCGGACGATCGCAGCAATCGCGGCACCCTGACCGGGCGGCGGGTCGACCGGATCACCTACGTCTTCGAGAAGGCCGGGGCGTTTCGGCTCCCCACTCTCCGCCAGCCGTGGTGGGACCTCGGCGCGCAGACCTCTCGCACCGCGGAGGCCATGGGCACGAGCGTGCGCGTTCAAGCCCGGCCGGTGGATGCGAAAGCCCCTCTCTTCGAGAAGGCGAGGCGCCTGTCCATGCCCGTCTACGCCCTCGGCTTCGCGGTGCTCGCGGCCCTGCTCTGGGCTGGCCGACGGACCTTAAGCACCCTTCTTGCGTGGAGAGGGTCGCGGCGCCGCTCCGAGCGTGCGGAGTTTCGGCGATTGCGGCGCGCATGCCGGGGCACGCAGGCCGGACCGACCTACGCCGCTCTGCATCGGTGGCGGAGCCGCCTCGGAGAGAGCGTCGGCGCGAGCCGGATGCCTGACGCCGCCATCGATGCCGCCGCAAACCGCTTGTCCGCCATCCTGTTCGGGGGGGCGGCGTCGGCGTCATGGACCGCCGCAGAAGCACGGCAGCTCGACGCACGGCTCGGCGAGCTTCGCAAGGCGGCTTTGGCGGCGGCATCCCCGACCGCCGACGCGACGCGGCTGCCACCGCTCAACCCTGCCGTCCGATCCAGCTCCTCCGTCTCGCCGGCGGCGGCCCTGGAGCCCTCCAGGAGGGCGCCATGAGCGGTCACTCACGCGACGTCGCCGGGACGGCGGCCGAGCCCACCATCGTGCTCCTGCATCCGGCGGGCGCGGCCCAGGCACAGGCTCCCGTGCCCTTCGACGCGTCCGATGGCCAGGACGATGCCTACGACCGGATCATGGCCGACGAAGTCCGGCAGGTCGGGCTGAACCGGACGGTCCATTCCTCGGACGGCTATGCCGTCGGGCGCATCCTCGACGCGCGCTTCATCGAGCCCGGCCAGCCGGTCGAGGTCACGTTCAAGGCCTTCCCGCGCGAGGTCCACGCCGGGCGGGTCCCGGCCGTGCTTCAGGCCATCGCGACCGGGCAGGCGCAGCCCGGCGGCCTCGCGGTGGCGCCGTCGGAGATCCGACCGGCGCCGTTCGTGGTCCGGCTCACGCTCGACGACCCGGCGGTATCTGCCCGCCTGCCGGCCGGCAGCACGGACACGGAGCGCGTGCAGGCCGCCCACGTCATCCGCAAGGTCGCGCTGCGGCAGGCCGCGATCCTCAACTACGTCAATCCATTCTGGGGAGCGTCGTGATGCCGGCCAAAGTCGTTCGGTCCGTTCTCCTCGGCACCGCTCTCGCAACGGCGGTCAACGTCGGCGCCGGCGTCTCGCAGAGCCAGAAGCCGGAGGCCGTCAGGAGCGCCGCGCGGATGTCGGACCAAGATGTCGCCGACGCCTGGATGTACCTCTTCGCCCGGCTCCTGGTCCTGCGCCAGCAGCAATCCGACTTCCGGGAAGGGTTCAAGTGGAATGAGCTGGTGCACCGCAAGCCCGGCGCGGTCGACTGGCCCAACCCCAACCTCGACGTCGCCTACTCGGAAGCCTGGGTCGCGACCGACGAGAACAGCTGCACCGTCGTCACGGTGCCGAAGATCACCGGGCGATACTACACGGTGCAGTTCCTCAACGGCTGGGACGAGACCCTCGCCAACATCAACGAACGCGTCTTCCCGCGGCGACCTGCCGGCGCGTTCGCCGTCTGCCTGCGGGGCGCGAGCCTGCAACTGCCCGCCGACGTGAAGCGCATCGACTTGCCGGTGAGACATTCGCGAGTCCTCCTCCGCGTCGAGCTGGGAGCGGACTGGGACGAGGCGGTGCGCCTCCAGCACCAGTTCACGTTCCGCACCACCGGGTCACCGACGCCGCCCGAAATCCCGGTCACGCCCGCGTTCGACCTCGAGAAGCTGCCCGGGGTCGAGGCATTCGACGCCGCCGACACGGCCCTCGACAGCGAGCCCGACCTTAATCCGGGCCTGGAGAGGTACGCGTCCAACGCGCGCGCCATCGGTCGGGCCGTCAAGGATCCGGTCGAGCGCGAGCGGGCCCACGCCGACTTCGCCAAGTTCGGGCCTGCCATCGGTCACGGCGTCATCGTCAACGGCTGGGCCCGGCCAGCGGTGGTCGGCAACTACGACCTCGACTACGTCGCGCGCACGCTCATCGCGTATGGCGGCATCTGGGCCAACGTGGTGCCTGAGGTGCTCTACTACCGGGCGAGCACGGACGGGGATGGCGCTCGCCTGACCGGCGACGACAGTTACACGCTCACCTTCCCGAAGGACCAGCTGCCTGAGTCGTTCGCTTCGTATTTCTGGTCGGTGATTGCCGTCGACTCGACGCATTTCCGCGTCCTGCCCAATCCCCGGAACCGGTTCCTGCTCAATCGCGAGACGAACCCGCGATATAACCAGGACGGCTCGCTGACGCTTTACTTCGCGGCCGTGAAGCCTGCCGACGCGCCGGACGGAAACTGGCTGCCGACGCCCAAGGGCTCGGCCTACCGCCTGACCTTCCGCTTCTACGGGCCCATCGACGGGGTGGCGAACGGCACATACTTCCCGCCGCCGCTCGTGAAGCGGCGCTGAGCCCGCCGTCCGGAGCCTGTCATGAGCATCGCACGCTGCGCCATCGCCGTCGTCGCGCTCCTCGCGCTGACGATCCAGGCCTCCGCGCAGGTCGAGCCGCTCGCGTCGTGGAACGACACGCCGATCCGGCCTCCCGGCGCGGTGTCCACGCGGTCGCCATGAAGAGGGACTGGAGGACGGTCGTCACGCGCTGGCAGGCCAAGGCGTTGCGGACGCACACGCTCGATCTCGGGAGGAGACCGCCATGAACCGTCATGCCCACGTCGCCGCCGGATTGCTGCTGACAGCGCTCGGTGCCGGGACGCCGGCCATCGCGCAAGACCTTGTCCAGGTCTCGCCGTCCTGGTCCTTGGCACTGCCGCCGGGGCCCGACGCGCACGTCAAGATCACGGAAGCCTATGCCCGGATGGTGGCGCGCGACGCGTACTTCTGGGCTTGGCCGATGATGAACATCTACAATCGCCGCCTCGCGTTCAGGCAGGCACCCCAGGTGGGCCTGATGAACGGCGTCCTGCCGTTCGCGCCCCTCAGTACCCTGGCCATGCTGCACGACTACATCGAGCCGGAGCAACGTTGGGTCGCCTGCCCGAACCAGGGCGTGGTCTACGGCGGCGCCGTCGCCGCCCTCGACGAGACGCCGGTCGTGGTCCAGGTCCCCGATTTCGGCGGCCGGTTCTGGGTCTACCAGGTCGTCGATCTCCGGACGGACGGCTTCGCCCAAATCGGCTCCATGTACGGGACGAAGCCCGACACGGGGATGCCTGCTTATGCCCTGACTTGAGCGGGCAGTGACGCAACGGTGCCCGTCACCCCTTGCCGTGGCTCTCCCGCATCTGCGTTGGCGAACACCCGGCCCAGCGACGGAAGGCATTGGAAAAGGCAGCGACCTCCTGGAAGCCGAGAAGCCATGCAACGCGGCAGATGGGGAGCCTGCAATCCCTCAAGTAGTGATGAGCCAGATCCCGGCGCATCTCCTCCAGGATGTGCCCGAAGTTCAGCCCCTCGTCGGCGAGGCGGCGCGATAGGGTACGCTGGCTCATGCCCAGGGCCTCGGCGATGGCACTTACGCGAGGCCGGCCATGCGGCAGGAGCGGCGCGACCGCGTTCTCGACCCGCGTGCGCAGGCTCTCCGACGGGCGACCGCGATGGCGCAGAGCCTCCTCGCAGTAACCCCGCAGGAGCTCGTGAAGGTAGGGATCGGCACCGGCGAGCGCCTCGTCCGCGGGCTCGGCCGACAACACCAATTCATCCCTTGCAGCCTCGAAGGTGACGGGGCAGCCGACGAAAACCTCGAACCGTTGGCTCGCCTCGCAACGCGGGTGGATCAGCGACAGTCCGAGCGGACGGAGCCGACGACGCGTCAGTTGCCGCGCGATGCGGACGAGCCCGGTCATCCAGAACTCGGCTTGGTGTCGGTCTGCGTGGCGGGCCACCCCGACATAGGCGAGGCGTACCCGCACGTCACCGATGCGCGAGCAGGTCGACGCGACCCCCTCGTTCGTGATCGCCCCATAGCGGCCGCCGTGCAGGAAGGCGTCGCGCAGCGTGGGTGCGGAAGCCATGACGTAGTAGAGGAGGCCGATCTCCCGGAACTCGAAGTCCTTGGCGAGGCGGAAGCCCAGAAGCTCGTCGTCCAAAGCTTCGGCCGCCAGCCGCAGGAACGCGACTTGGCTTGCGGCGCCTATACGGGCGTGCGGATCTTTGATCTGGCCGGCGCCCAGGCCGACCCGACGCAGCAACGGGCGCACATCGACCCCGGCGCTTGCGGCGTGTGCGGCGGCGAGCCGGGTGATGGCGCCCGTCGCGATCGGCGGCAGGGCCGATGGCTTCCCGCGCGAAGGCGGGGGCCCAGGCGAGGTCGCGGCTTCGGCCTGGTGTGGCATGGCGCACCATCAATTTGGCCGAGGATAGCAAGACCGGCGGGCGCCTGTCCCGGTACGGACGCGTTCGTCCGGCCTCCCCGTGCCATGCCTTCCCGGTCCTTCGCTATGGATCCGCCGATTCGGAGAAGGATTCGGGGCGCCATCCAGCGAGAGAGTATCCCCGATGCCCGCCACCCGCCGGCTCGCTCCCTGCGCGCCGCCCGAACACGATCCCGAACGTTGCCTCGTGCAAGCCTACGCGCGACTGATCCTCCTGCCGGCGCGGGCGAACGGCTCGAAGGCCACTGTCATCGCGAGCGCCGGCACTCGAGACGTTCGGCTCGTCGAGGAGCTGTCCGAGGATGGGGCGCCGGAGCAGGCTCGGCTGAGCGTGGAGATCCACGACCGGCAGAGCGGCAGCACCATCGCGAGCGTGCCCTGCGAAGACCTGCAGGAAGCCGAGTCCGCGACCGTAGCCCTGCTGGCGAACGTCGGATCTCTGGGCCAACGAATGGACGGGCCGCCACCGAGGCGCGGCGATGCAATCCTTACGTTTAGGCCGATACCGGTCGCGACGGGCTGCGCGGACGAGGCGGGTCTCCTGGCTCTGGCAGACGGGAAGCTTGCGGCCATCCTCGTGCAACTGTCCGAGGAACTCCATGGCCCCGGAGCAGCAGGGTGCTGGTTCGTTGAGGTCGGGTTCGGGCCCTGCCGCCCCGACGGAGAGCGGGTGTTCGCGTCCCTCGGCGCCGCCGAGCACTGGCTCCGGGGGCGCCTGGCCGCGAAGGAGGGCTCGCATGCCCAGGGCTGACTTGCGTCCCTTGATCGGCGTCACGGCAGCCATCGTTGAGGCGTACGCGGCGAACAACCGCCTCCCAGCCGGTACTCTGCCTCAGCTGATCGAGGCGGTTCATGAGGCGCTGTGTTCGCTACGGGCCGCCTGGCCCGCCGTCGAGGTGCGGCCGGAACAGCCGACGCCGGGCCAGATCCGGCGATCGATCACGCCCGAAGCTCTGATCAGCTTCATCGACGGGAAGTCCTACAAGACACTCAAGCGACACCTGACGGCCCATGGTTTGACCCCTGTCAGCTACCGGGAACGCTACGGCCTGCCGAGGGACTATCCGATGGTCGCGCCAGCGTATGGCGATCAGCGGTCAAGGATCGCCAAGGCCATCGGGCTGGGCCTACCGCGACTGGATGCGTAGGCCCCCGACGCGATTATTTCTCCTTCTGGCACCGCCGCTTCGAGGCACGTGCCATCATGAGGGACTGTCGTCACCTGAGGTGATCGAGGGCCGCGGCGAGACAGAGGATGCCTGCGAAGCTGGTGGCGGTTTTCTCGTAGCGCGTGGCAATCGCCCGCCACTCCTTCCGGCGCCCAGAGCCGCTCGGCGATGTTGCGGTTGGTGTAGATCCAGTTCGGGCAGCGCACCGGCGCCTCGTTGCACTTGGCCGGGACCGCAGGCTTTGCTCCGGCCTCTCTTGCGGGATCGCGCGTCACTTGGCGCCGTTCTGATGCCGCCACAGGATGGCCGAGAGCGTGCGCTGAAGATCCTGCGGTGGCGTCTTCGCCTTCGGCCGGCAGACCTCGGCCAGCGGCTCCAGAACAGCCCATTGCGCGTCGCTCAGCATCGCCCCTCCTCAGATCGGACGGACGAAACGCATGCTCTGCCAGATGGTTCAGGCGACGACAGCCCCTAGCAAGGGTTAAGCCGGCGCCGCGTGGCGTTCCATGAATTCTGCTTGGTCCAGCGGCGCGGGCGGACCCCCGTCCATCTTCAAACCCGCCCTGCTGGTTTGATGATGTGTGGCCATCATCATCCTGTAGTGCCGTCAATCTCGCATGTCGGGGTTGAGTGCGCAGGAGGCGCCAATGCGCTTCTCAATCACCGCCAGAGCGTCATCGAGGCAAGCGTGGTGCGTCGGCACGCCCGAGAGACGACTCCCGGATCGCGACACGATGGCAACCTCGGTTGACCCCGGGATCGAGCGGATCGCGCCGAGTGGGCAGCCGAGCCGGTCGGTGAGCCACCAAGCGGTGTCATGTTCTCCGACCGGCGTGGCGACGACGCCCATGCGCCAGCCCTCAATGCGAAACCACGACCTCATGGCAACCACCCAGGACAAGACATCTGGGATGGGTGTCCCTCGTGGCCGGACTGCCGTCTGTGAGGTAGATCACACAGGTGAGTTTCAGCGAGGCGAGCGGGTGGCAGGTTTCTTCGAGGGCGAGGATCACCGGCCGCGGCATCGTCGGATGAAGAAGAGGTGACGTGCCGGGCCGGTGACTGCCACCCTGGATCCTGACAGGGCGCACAATGCTGTGCGCCTAGGATGGGCTGCGGCAAGCGTAGAGATGAGACGGGGAGGGGAGCCACCGACCAACGGGTGTGAGGAGACCGCCGACCGGTGGCATAAGCTCGTCTGTTGAGCCTGCCTCGTTAACTGTCTCATGCGGCCAAGGTTCAACTGAACGCGTTGGCAGCAGATGGATGCCACCGGCCAGCACTCTCAGGGCGAGGTTACGTGCCAGCCGGTGACGCAGGCGGCAACCGATCAGGGAAAATCCGCCGTCGCCGCCTTGGGTGCGAAATCGGGCCGGGGTGTGACTGGCGAGGCGAGCGCGCCTGTTACGGGAACTTGTCGATGACATAAATTAACGCCGCCAAAGCTTTGCCGCGAAACATGTGCAGCCAAGTATAAACATAGATCTATCTGCTGTTTTTGCCTGGAACATTCATCCAACTCCGCTCGTTTCTCGCCTCAGTGGCTTGTTGCGAGTTGCATGATGCTGACCGGGCTCACCGTGTGTTCGATTGCCGGATATTCCGATTGCGTCCACGAGCGCATCTCGCTCACCGAAGTGAAATCCACCAGCCAGTGCGTGACCACCCCTCAGACCGTGACCGCTCAGTGGATGACGGCGCACGACCCGGACCGACATGCGGAATGGAAGTGTACGACACCAGGGCGCCTGGATCGAGATGCGTGATCGATCGGCGCCCGCGGTCACATCTCAGCCACAAAAACTCATTTCTCTCAGCTACCCCTTTCGGCATAGTGCGCGAGAGACATCGCGCAGGGCCAATTTCGGCGTAGACTGGTCGGACTTTGATTCTGGTCACAACGATGCCGCCTGGGGAAGAGTAAAGGCGAGGGGCAGCAGAGCAAGCTTCGCGCATACATGTGGGCTGTCTATGAACAAGTGCTGAAGTGTTGCGATCGGGGAAAAACCCAACACCGCTCTCGAAGTGTTTATAGATGCAAACTATAGATGGAATTTAAATCGACGGCGGGGGTTAGTTAGGATGCGTTGAGATGTTGTACGTGATGCGAGATGCGCATTGCGCCATGTTGTCCTCAGCCCGAACCTGGGCCGCAGCGACGCGGCTGGCCTGCGAGAATCCCCTCAACCCACTCTCCTACCTGCCACAGAGCCGCGCCCTGGCGGCCTCCTGCGAGATGTTTGAGCGCGTCACGCGCACCTACGCTAAGCCTGCCTTCAACCTGCCCGTGCCTGAACGCGTTGTCTGGGAGCGCCCCTTCTGCCGGGTGATCGCCTTCGGAGAGCCCTCGGACAAGCCCAAGCTCCTTATTGTGGCGCCCATGTCCGGCCACTACGCCACGCTGCTGCGCGGCACCGTCGCGGCCTTCCTCGACACGCATCAGGTCTTCATCACCGACTGGGCCGACGCCAAGCAGGTGCCGCTCTCGGACGGTCGCTTCGACCTCGACGATTATGTCGATTACTGCCTCGCCCTGTTCGCAGTGCTCGGCCCGGACCTCCACGTCATGGCGGTCTGCCAGCCCTCCGTGCCGGTGCTCGCCGCCGTCGCCCTGATGGAAGCGGAGAACCATCCGCTCGTGCCATGCTCGGCAACGCTGCTGGGCGGCCCCATCGACACGCGCTGCTCGCCCACCGCCGTGAACCGACTGGCGCAGGAGCGCGGGCTCGCATGGTTCGAGCGGCATTGCATCCACCCTGTGCCCTGGGGCTACCCCGGCAGCGGGCGGCCGGTCTATCCAGGCTTTCTCCAGTTGGCCGGGTTCATGAGCATGAACCTCGACCGGCACGTCTCTGCGCATTGGAGCATGTTCGACCACCTCGTCGAGGGCGACGGCGATTCAGCCGCCAAGCACCGGGCCTTCTACGACGAGTATCTGGCAGTGATGGACCTCACCGCCGAGTTCTTCCTCCAGACGGTGCGCACCGTCTTCGTCGAGCATGCCCTGCCGCGCGGTGAGATGCGCCATCGCGGTGAGCCGGTGAACCTCAGCGCGATCCGGCGCTGCGCCTTGATGGCGGTCGAGGGCGAGCAGGACGACATCTCGGGCGTGGGTCAGACCCGTGCCGCGCTGGACCTCTGCACGAACCTGCCGGAGAGGAGAAAGGCTTATCACCTTCAGGCCGGAGCCGGGCATTACGGCGTCTTCAACGGCTCGCGCTTCCGGGCGGAGATTGCGCCGAAGATCGCCGCCTTCATGGCGCAGAACGCACGCGGGGCATCACTAGGGGGCAGAGCGCGCACGGCAGTGACGGGCAATGGCGGTCAATGCGCGGCCGCTGAGTCCGCTGTGCCTCGGCCCCAGGGTCGCTTGCCCGTGCCACCGCTAGCGGCAATGTCGAACGTCATCAGGCTGCCGCGTCAGGCAAAGACCTGAGCCTTAGGCATCGACCTCTCGGCATGCGTGGACGCCTGCCACTCTGACGGAGACCGAGAGGGCACGAGCGCCCTCATGCGTTGGTCAAGCTCGTCCAGACGCCGGATCAGCGGTGCGCGGCGGCGACAGCGCTCCGCCTCAAGCTGCTGCCGAACCCGGCTCTTTCCCGCCTCAGGTCCCGACAGCGCATCCAGGCGCTCGCACGCGCTCTGGAACGCGAACTCGACATCCGCCAGGGCGGCGAGCGCATGCTGAAGGTCACCCGTGAATTCGTCGTAGGCTAGGGTGGCTGAGGCATCATTGTCGGGCATGACGATCTTCCGTAGCCATTCCGGTTGAGGTCAGACACTGACGCTCGGCAGACGACCGGATCGTCGTGGGCATCAGCAAAACGTTGCAGTTGCGGCAATAGCCCTGCTTGTTTCGCGCATCGCGATGCAAGTCTTCCGACATTTCCGGCTAGAGCCCTCGTTGATCTTGGAGGCGGCGCGTACCTCATGTCGAGCAATAAGAGCGGCATGCACGCGAATATCCGCGACTGTGCGTGTTCGTACGTGTTTGAGCTATGTGAATGCACATCAACAAATGATGGTGACCCTCGCGGGCCTTCACCCAAAAAGCTCCTCGGCAAGCGCACTGACACGTGGGGGAAGGATTTGCACAAGCGACAGCGCCAACTCGATCCCGACCGCATCGCCGCGTTGACACCGCGCGGCGGCCTTCAGGCTGCCGAGTTTGAGGACAGGCGGCTGGGATACCTCAGCGTCGATGGCGCGACGGTTTCCTACACCGACGCCTCTCTCGGGGCAGTTCTGCTGAGCACCGAGTTCGCGAGCGGTAGAGAAGCTGCGCTGCAAATGACCTTCTACCGATCGACCTATCAGGACGTGAAGGCTCGGCGTGCCGCCTTCAGAGCGGTGCCGGTTTAGCCCAGCAGTCGCAGAGCCCAGGCCCTGCCGTTTCAATGCGGCGTGTCGATCCGGTGGAGAGAGCCATGCCCGCGGCGTCTGGAGACCCATCGGAGATCGTGGAACGTCTGATCGCCGAGGCGGAAGCGTGCCACACGGAGGAGGTTCGGCTCGTGCAGGCCCTGACCGGCGATGATCGAAGCGCGGCTGAGGCTGGGCACAGGCTACGAGAGACCGAGGACATGCTCACGCTGCTGCACAGCGTCCAGCCGCGCCCACCTGCGATCCCGAAGAAGTCCTGACGCGACGTCCCATGCATCCCTTTTGCCTGCATCTGAAGCCCTGCCGAAGCGGCGGGGAAGGCCACTTCGTCTGGGAGATCAACCAGAGGGGCAGGTCGAAACGTCGTTCCCCCCATAGCTATCCAACCTTTGAGGTGGCACGGCAAGCCGGTAAAGCCACGCTCGATGCGCTGATCGCCGACTGGCGGCAATCGCGTGCGATGATGGGAGCGCACAACGTCCCCGTGTCTTCCTCGTGGCAGGTTCTACCCCGTGCCACCCCGGAGAGCGGATGAGGCCCGCGGCGTTCTGAGACGAAGCGCCATCGGTAGCTACAATGGTTTGGGCCCGTGGAATTTGGCTCGTCGTGTCAGGAGGCAGACATGCACTCTGATCTGGAGCGTGCGCGACAGACCCGGGAGACGGCTAAGCGGGGTCTGGAGCAGATTGAAGGGGCTGACCCACGCCTTAAGGGCATCGTGTTCGTGTCAGGCTATCTTGAGCATTTCCAACATAATAACTGCAAAGGCTACGATCAGGCCAAAGAACCTTCGACCTGACCAAGCGTTCCATCGAAATGCACCAGCCGCCCGGCGTCGCGTGCGCGTGGCTAGGCTGCCGACATGGAGGGTCTATCCACCATCGCCAAGCGGAGGCTCATGAATGTCACGCTTCTACTTCGAATTGGATGACGGCCAAGGTGCCCTGCGCGATGAGACGGGCACCGAGTGTCGGAACATTGAAGAGGCGCACGATCAGGCGATCAGCACTCTCGCTCAGGTGTTCAAGGACGAGGTGCAAGGTGGCGAGCCTCGCGATTGCGGGGTTCTAGTGAGGGATGCCCAAGGTCGGCCGCTTTTCAGAGCCAAGCTCTCGTTTGTCGAAAAGTGGCTGATTTAGGTTTCTGCGCACGCGTACCATCCTGAAAGCGATGGCGTCTGGCACAGGTCTCTTTATGACAGGATTTTACCGCTTACAGCGCTGTTAATCCAATGAAATCTCAGCATAACTCATAAAGGTGAAATGTTACGCAGGCAAAACTTCCGGTATAACGAGCTTCATCAGCGGCTGTATGCCGAACGAAATCGACGAACATTTACGCTGAATTCCGAAAGATTGCAGGGTTGGTATGGGCGGGTATGGCAAGCTAGCACGGGCTCCGTGATGGGGAGGTAGGCGTAGCTTATGACCGCGATCAGCACGCCAGATACCAACGCCGCCTTCGGACAAGTCGATCTCACTGACTGTGACCGCGAGCCCATCCATGTGCCGGGCTGCATCCAGAGCTACGGGGTGCTCCTCGTCCTTGAGCCGACCCGGCTGACCATCAAGCGCGTCGCAGGTGATACGAGCACTTTCCTGGGCCACGCCCCTGAGGCGCTGCTCGACCGGACCCTAGCCAAGCTGTTTGGCCCGGCCCGTGTGAAGCGCCTGAGGGCACTGCTCGCGCAGGGCGATCTCGTGACACCCCTCCACGCCTTCGATCCCGAGCTTCGCCTGGGCAAGCTGCCAATTGACGCCAGCGTGCACAAGACACGGCTGATCGGGAGCGCGGTAGGCCGGGCCGGCGTGGATCGAGATGTGTTGGTGGTCGAGTTCGAGGCCGCTGACCTGCCCGACATGCGCGCTCATGACCCGCTCGCGACGGTTCAGCAGATGCTGGCCTCGATGCAGTCCGCTCCTGACCTGGACACCTTCTGTCAAGCTGCCACCGAGCAGGTCCGCCGGACGACAGGCTACGACCGCGTGATGATCTACCGCTTCCTGCCCGAGGGGGAGGGTGCGGTCATCGCGGAGAGCCGGGGGCAAAGCGTGGAATCTTATCTCGGGCTTCGCTATCCGGCCTCTGACATCCCAAGGCAGGCTCGCGATCTCTTCCTGCGGAATTGGCTGCGCATCATCGCTGATGTGGACTACGTGCCGGCTCCTCTGCTTGCAGCTACAGAGGGAGCCCGAGCCAGAAGCACTGGTACGCTCGACATGAGCCAGTGCAGCCTGCGCGCGGCGTCCCCGATCCATCTTGAGTACCTGCGCAATATGGGCGTGGCCGCCTCAATGACGATATCGATTATGGTGGGCGGCCGGCTCTGGGGCCTGATCGCCTGCCATCACACCGTTCCCAAACGCATCCCCCGCCATCTGCGCGCGAGCTGCGAGCTGTTCGGGCACATGTTCTCGTTCCAGCTTGAGGCACGCGAGCAAGCCGCAGCCTATGAGATGCGCCATAGGCTGCGCCGTGCGCGCGAGACGCTGGTGCAGCGCATCTCGGACGAAGGCGACCTCGCCAGGGGATTGATCCAGCAGGGGAGCAGCGTTCTCAACTACGTGGACGCGGGCGGTGCGGCGCTGCTGGTTGGGGACGCCTTCTCCGCCATTGGACGCACGCCGAGCGAGGGCCACGTGCGCACGCTCATCGAGTGGCTGGCGGGCAGTCATGCGGGTGAAGCGGTGTTCGCGACGGCCTCGCTGTCCAGCCATTGGGAGGCTGCACGTGACTTCGCCAGCGACGCCAGCGGCATGCTGGCCCTTGCAGTCGCGCGTAATCCGCCAACCTACATCCTCTGGTTCCGCCCCGAGGTGCTGGAGACAGTCTGCTGGGGCGGCAATCCGGACAAGGCTGTCGAGATCGGATCCAGCGACCACCGGCTGTCTCCGCGCACGTCGTTCGAGGCGTACAGCCAGTCAGTGCGGCTGCATGCTGAGCCCTGGGCCGAGGCTGAGGTCGAGGCCGCGCAGTTGCTCCGGCTGTCGCTGCTGGAGATCATCCTCAGGCGCATGGAGCAGGTCGCCCGTGAGCGCAATGCAGCCCAGGCTCGCCATGAGGTGATGCTGGCCGAGTTGAACCACCGCGTGAAGAACACGCTCGCGACTGTCCAGGCGCTGGCACGACACTCCAAGGGCAGCGCCGCCACGCTCGACGCCTATGTGCACAGCTTCGAGCAGCGCATTCAGGCCATGGCAGCCTCACATAACCTGCTCAGCGATGCCGTTTGGCAGACAGTGGAACTGCGTGCGCTCATCGTTGAGCAGCTTCTCCCCTACGCTAAGGAGGGTGACAGCCTGTCGCTCGACGGCGACCGCATGATCCTTCTGCCCAGGATGGGCACGTCGCTCGGCATGGTGTTCCACGAGTTGGCAACGAACGCAGCCAAGTACGGCGCACTCTCGGTGCCGGGCGGGCGCGTACGCATCCGGTGGAACGTCACAGGCCATACGCCCTCACGCGTGCTGAGATTGTCCTGGCGCGAGGAGGGCGGCCCGCCTGTTAAGCCGTGGGCACGGCAGGGCTTTGGCTCCTTCGTGACGCAGCGCCTGATCGCCTACGAGATGCAGGGCAGCAGCGAAGTGCTCTACAAGTCGGAGGGCGTGTGCTTCTACATGGAGGTACCTGAGACTGCCCTGGTGCTGGGCGCAATTCCCGGCGGAGCAGCGGGCAAGTCAGGTGCACGGTCCGACAAGGCCGGAGCCGCGCCTCGCATCCTGCTGGTCGAGGATGATGCCTTGCTCGCACATACGCTGGAGGAAGCCGTGCGCGCTCTCGGCTGGACGCCTGTGGGGCCGGTGGGACAGGTCGAGGCCGCCATGATGCTGGCACTGGTTGAAGCTGGATCGTTGAATGGAGCGGTGCTCGACATCCACATCGACGAGGCGAAGGTCTGGCCGGTTGCAGAGGCGTTGCAGAATCAGGGCGTGCCGTTCCTGTTCGCAACCGCCTACGACCGCAGCCGAGATGTCCTGCCCACGCGCTTTGCAGGCGTGCCGATCCTAAGCAAGCCGTTCGTGGAGCAGCAACTCATGGACACGCTGCTGTGGCTGGTGGCAGGCAGAGGCTCCCAGCCCAATGGACAGAGCAGATCTGACGCGTAGCGGCATCCGAAAGTATCTCTTGATTCTGCGGCACAAATGATGAATTAGACCGCTGAGGCACTAAGAACTTCGGAAGAGAAAATGTCAGAACCGACTCATGCCACCGCGCCCGAATTCATCGAACTCACCGCCGATATCGTCTCGGTATATGTCTCCAACAATCCCGTTCCTGTGGCCGAGCTTCCGGCGCTCATCGGAAGCGTTCACGCGGCGCTGAATGGCCTCGCTCAGGGGACCTCTCAGGCTGCCGCTTCTGAGGAACAGACCGAGAAGGCGACGCCGTCGCAGATCCGCAAGTCGGTCACGCCCGATGCGCTGATCTCATTCATCGATGGCAAGCCCTACAAGACGCTCAAGCGCCATCTGACCGGCCACGGGCTCGATCCCTACAGCTACCGCGCGCAGTTCGGCTTGCCGGCCGACTATCCGATGGTGGCCGCCAGCTACGCCGCGCAGCGCTCGGAACTCGCCAAGTCGATCGGCCTCGGCCGGGGCGGCGCACAGGCAGAGCAGACCAGCGGCCGTGGTCGCCGGGCGGCTTAGCGATGATCTTCGTTTCTGGGCATCTGCCGACATTCGGGTGAGACGCCCAGAGACGCCCGGAGGTGCCGGAGCAGGCGAGCGGTCCCGAACCAGCACAGGACCGCCGATACAACCTCAACGGCGACGATCAGCAAGTACGCGGTCTGCTGGAGGGCCGGCGCCTCGATGGCGCGGTAGCGGATGGTGGCGCTCGGGAAGATCGTGTCCATCGCCAGGACGTGCTGCACGAACGGCAGGTTGGCCCCGTCATCCGTGATGTTGCCGAAGGCGACGAGGCTGAGGAGCAGCGCGATGGCCGCCACGACCGCTGTTTTGGAGGCGCGGCCCATGAGCATCGGATCGGGTCTCCCTACCGGATTGCGTGAGCGCGCCGCCGAGCCTCAGTCTCGAGCCGGCCCGAGCCAAGGCTCCGCCAGGGCGTAGCTCTCCCCGTTCTGACGCCAATCGTCCGCCGAGCCGCCAACCTGCTCGGTATCTGCTCCGCGCAGCCATCGCGGCCAATCCTCCCTCTCCTCGAACCGGACCGGCGGAATGTTGCGGAGACGCTGATGAGCATGAACTTGCGCTGACGCGCGTCAGGTACAGCGCACGCTTCGTTGGCAGCAGGAGCCCTGCGCTGGATGGGTGCTCGTTTCAAAAGGCCCCCGGACACGCTCTTGCGCGCTCCAAACCGCCCGCAGCGCTCAGCGCGGGCCATTGTCACGCGATCAGCGACGGAGTCCGGGCCGAACGGAGCGACGCGCCTCCAGCTACTTGTTGCCAGGATACCAAGGCTCGCCACAGGGCTTGTGAGGGTGTGATCCCGCTTCCAGCGCCCGCACCCGACCCTGCGCGATGAAGGCCCGCAGACGCGCGACATGGGTCAAGGCTTCGTGTGCCATCCGCATCGGGTGCGCCTCCTCAGGACGGCTCCCTTCCAGGCGGCGCACCTCCTCCAGCTTAGCGTCTCGCTGCTGCCGCTCGTGTTTCAGAATCGCGCCCACGCGTTTCCTCTGCGTCTTGCCTGACGAGCTACGTTCTAGCGCAGCCTGACCTGTCTCTTTCCCCATAGACGCGTGCCAGACAACGCCCATGAGATGCGCGCACATCCGGTATCCCCAGCGCGTCATCTTGGCCGTGCCGCAGGGATCTGGTCGCGCCGCTCCGCCGACGTGATCGCGACGTAGGTAGGATATTAGCGATATCGGTCGCTGCTCTGGCTCATGCGCCGAGCCACGTACTCGCCCGAGAGTGAGTGGCGGCCGAAGATGAGCCACGCGATCCCGAAGCCGATGGCTCCAGCGATGAGGAAGCCGCTCAGGGTTGTGCTGTCGAGATCGCCAACAGCGCGGCTTCCCTGCCGATAGTAGCGCTGGCCCCGGTCGGATACGTCACCCCACATCTCAGAGGCGCGATCAGCCGTACTGCGCATCGCGCTCTGCGCCTGATCCGCGAAGCTGCCACCTTTCGCATCTCGGCTGTCATCTCCGGCCTGGGTTCCGGAGGAAGGCTGCCAGCGGGCGCCTGTCTGATTATCAGCCATGTCCATCCTCCTGTGTTCGACGACTTCACTCTTTTGAGCGGGAAACGATGAGCACGCTCCTTGGCGTTAGAGCCGCGGTGGTGATGCACGGCGGCGCATGAGGTACCAGATCACCGCGATCACGACGGCAGCAACGATCAGCAGCCACAGCCAGTTCATGGTGCTGAAGGTGGACGGAGCGGGCGCGGTTGGTGCGGGCTGAGCCGGGGTCGGAGCCGTGGGCGCTGTTGTCTCCTGCGCGAGGGCTTGGTTGACCGCGATCAACCACAAGAACGCGATGGCCTGGGCGGCATTCAGCATTGCTAACTCCCGCTTTCAGGAAACGAGTTGCCGAGACAGCGCGTTCCGGACGTGCGCTTTCAGCAACCGGGACTGATCGCAAGCGGGCTGTGACGAGCCATGGTCGCTTTGCCGGAGGACACCCCGCTCGATGTCGTCGATCACCTCATCGCCGAAGCGGAGGAGCAGCGCATCGAGCAAATCGCGCTCATCGAGCACCGGACCCGATACCTGAACCGGAACATGTCGGCGTGAACGATTCTCGGTCTCGGCGATTAGCATGAGTTAACGGCGCTCTCCCGGTGCGCTTCCCTTTAACCCAGCGCTGATCAGGCGCCTGCGTCTCCCCGGATCATGATCAAGAGCGATCCTCATCTGCACAGCTATGGCTCGGCTTTCGATGCGGTGCTGCACGGCGTAGCGCAGGGCCTCGGCAGCTTGTTCCCGCCGGTCGCGCAGCCGCGTCCGGCAGAGCCTGATGAGGAACAATCTCGTGATGCCGATGATGCCGCGGCTGACCCGGCCCAGGAGTAGCCTTCCCGCATGCAGCCGCACCTCGTGCAGGACCACATCGCCTCCATGACCACCGCCTGCATCAATCAACTTCGGCAGTTGGCCAACGAGGGACTGCGCTACCGCCTTGTGATCCAGCCGAGCGCCACCGACACGGTCGAGGTGCACGTGCAGAACCTCACGCCGGATATCGACGAGCGTATCAGGCGTTGCCTCGGCCTGACCGGCATGCAGATCGAGATGGTCCCGAGCTAAACTCCCGGCTCGGCTTCCTTGGGATCGACCTGGGCGGCCGGTTGCTGAGCCCCCCTGCTCCAGCTTCGGCGCGGCTGACCGGAGGGTGCTCTCTCCGGCTTCTCGACGGCACCTGTTCGCTCGGCAATCCGCTTGGCCCGTGCGTTGAAGTCGCTCATCGAGATTGAGCGCGCATTGCCGGTTCTGTTGTCGTGGGCCACCTGAGCCTCCGTGTTGCCCAAGAGCGCAGACTGCACCAACTCGGGATTGGGTTCTGATCCGCCTCGAGCGGCTGATTGGGTGTGCGGGTGGCTGGCGTAAGCTCCTGCTCCCGTGCCTCACGGGTGCCGGCTTCCGTGCCGTGGGTACGGTAGCCGGGCCCGCCCACCACCTCCGGCAGCAGCGTCACGATCTCGTAGATGCGGCCGGCATTGCGCGCAGTCGCTGGGATGCGAAGGCGCATGCATTGACCGAGCCGAAACCGGTGCGCCATGCAAACAGCCTCCAGCCTTTGATCACGAGTGGCTGTGATGGTCTCGCGAGACCTTCATGTCTGGCGCGGGAGAGCGGGTCATGCTGCGGATCACCCGTGCCGGGCGGCCCGACTTCTGCGCGATGGCCTCATCCTGCACAGCTATGATCTCGCGGGCTGGCGCATCCCCGTCCAGCCCGCCGAGCACCTCGGAAGGAACTCGCCGGTTCGAAGCCTGCGAGCCATCCTCATAGACGACGTCGAACAGCACGAAGCCGCGCTCCAGCGGCTTGGACTTGATACGCTTGGCCATGGTTCTCAGGAATTTGGAGCGGCCGGATGGCCGATCTGGAAACACCAACGGCCACCGATGCCAGGCGGAGTGCGCGTACATCCGGCGTCACCCCATCCCGGCACCGTGGCCGTCTCCGATCCGGCAACGCTACGCGTTCCGACCGGCATGGGAAAGATATGGCGCTCAGCCCACCTAACGGCAATACACAGGTGCGAAATCCGCCCGAAGCGGGCTCGGAAGAGCCCCCTTACGCGTTGTTTTTCCAGGCAATCTTCGGTGGCAGCCTGCTTATGCTTGTGAAACGCGCTTCAGTGGCGTAGGAACTCCACATCGATCTTTGGCCAGATTTCCGGCCGCATCGCCCTTTAGAGGGCACGCGCTCTGCATCTCCCACATTTCGACGACCAACGGCTGAGCGCATGCGGACATGCGCTTGGCCTTCTATCGCCTACAAAGATACGGGACGACCCCATGAGCATTGGAACCGTGAAGTGGTTCAACGAGACCAAGGGCTTCGGCTTCATCCAGCCTGATGACGGTAGCAAGGACGTGTTCGTCCACATCTCGGCCGTCGAGCGCTCGGGCATGCGCACCCTCGTCGAGGGGCAGAAGATCTCCTACGAGATGGAGACCGACCGGCGCTCGGGTAAGCAATCGGCCGGCAACCTGAAGGCCGCGTGAGCCTCTTTTCCCCAATGACAAGCTTCGAAGCCGTTCCAATTGGAACGGCTTCTTCTATTTCTGCTGCTGGCATTGGGCCGCAGTGTCGTAAGGATTTTACGTGGGCCAATTCAAAGCCAACCAACTCGTTGACCGCCTCGAAGCTGCCGCGAAGGCACGGCAAGCCGCATTAGCCCGCTTCAGGGCTCGCCCGGCTGCCGACGACCCGGCCGTGCTCGCACGGCAATCTGCGCGCCGCGCCATCATCCAGGCACGCGAGGTGCGGGCCGAGGAGCGCGAGACGGCCCGTCTCGCCGCCGAAGCGCAACGGGAGGCTGAAGCTCTGGCTGAGTTGGAGCGACAGGCGGCTGAGCTTGCCCGTCAGGCTGCCGAGAAGGCCGAGCGGCAAGCTGCCTTGGCGGCTGAGCAGAAAGCGGCACGCGATGCCCGCTTCGCGGCCCGCAAGGCCAGAGCGCGCCGGTAAGCCGCGCACGCCTCACGGAGTGCCCGTGCCAGAGGAGTAAGGCAGATGTCTCACAAGTTCAAAGTCGGGCAGCACGTACGGCAATTCAGGAACGGCTACGCGGACGCTCAGAGTGGTTTTGGCGCTATCTTTGAGGTGGTCCGGTTGATGCCGGAGGATGCCACGGGTGAGCCGTTCTACCGCATCAGGTCTGCTTCGGGTGGTGAGCGTGCTGTGCGCGAAGGCGAGATCACCCTCGCCTCATAAAACGGCTTCCTCGTCGAGGTGCCGGCATGCCATCGGCACCCGTCCCGGATATGAGGTACCCTCGACCAAGTCGGTCGCGCTTGGTCCAACCCGTACGTCCCGGTTCGCTCGCCTAATGGCGAGCCTGTTTCGTGTTGTCCCAGACCACTTGAAGGTCAGCCCATGCGGTACCGCGGCTTACATCTGTGCGGCCTCGGCGTGCTCGGCGGCCTCGTTGGCGTCGTGGTCTACAGCTTCGTAGCCCCGCTCGTGAGCGGCTTGGCCGTGAACCAGTACCTCCTCGCATTCAGCGCCGGAGGCGCCACGGTCAGGGGCGCCTTGTCCTTCAGTGGTCGATAGGCACGCCGCTGCCCCTGGCGCATGCGGCAGGCTCCTTCGGGGCGCGCTCGGCTAAGATATGCTCCGCCTGGGCAGCATCGCCGCGCTCAGCAAGCTGCGCAATCAGCGCCACCTGCTCGCTCCGACGCCGCTCGGTGTCGGATACCGGCCGGGGCAGGGTCTCAACTGCGTCGGGCACGAACGCTGCCTGTGGTGCGTGGTCGCTACTCGTTGTCACGGCGCTGTCTGCATGGCCAGAAGATACGAGCGACGGCAGCGCAAGGCGGCTAGGATATCTTCGATCTCCGTCAGCACACGCTCGGCCGCGGCGGTATCCTGGGCCTGCTGCATCAGGTGCTCGATCAGCGCGACTTGCTCGACACGGTGCTCCTCAGCCTCACCGATGAGGTGATCGACGATGTCGAGGGAGGTGTCTTCCGGCAAATCGACCACGACGCGTTAGCCTCCCCGGTTTCCTAACGCTACCATGATCGTGACAGCAGCGCGGCTCCAGCGACAATCGGGCAGCGCGACTGCCGCTCGATGAAGGGAGATCCGATGCGCTTGCAGTTCGATCAGCACGGCAACATGCTCGTCGATCCGCGCGAGCTTGCCACGAAGCTCGGCACCGATGCAGCCCGCTTGCGGCATCTGAAGAGGCTCGGCCTCGTTAGCAGTCGGATCGAGCCGGGGAGCGGCAAGGACAAAGGCAGATCGCGTGTCACGGTTCGAACCGAAACTGCCGCCTGGGAGGCCATCTTCGACGAGGCTGGCGCCTTGATCCTGGAGCGTAAGCTCTGATTCCAGACGAGAGCGTCGCGCGAGATGGAGACCGGTTTCAGCCACTGTCTTGGTGGGTCGGATGTCAATCCGCGTTAGCGGCCATCCCGCCAGTCGCGTCACCGGGTCCGATTCTTATTCACGTGTGTGAGCGACGAGCCTGCGACAAGCGGCTACAGGCTCCTGACTAGCAGGCGTATGAGGGTGGTCGCGCCGTTCCAAGTCGCTGAAGCTCTGCTCATGGGCAAGCTGGTGCTGCTCCTGGCAGAGACGCGCTATCCCAGGAACGCCCAGGGCCGGGTACTCCTAATGGAAGCGCTGTCCGACCTTAAAGCGGAGGCTCTTGCAGCGGATCGATCCGCTGATACCTTGGCAGCGATCAGGGCTACAAAGATGATGGTGCAGATCCCGGATCGCCTATCCGCCCGGCCGCTGAGTGGCCGCTGACCAAACTCGGCTCGGCCTGTACACCGCTGCGCGAACCGGCATTGGCCATCGCGGCGCTTGCTCGGAGCAGCCGAGTGATTGGTGCCGCTCAGAATCAGGTCACAGCAACGGCCTTGCGTCGGCTGTCATAGGCCAGCAGCACACCGTCCCGAACGCCCGTTTTCAGGCGCGAGCGGAGCCGGATCGCGGACCCTGGCGTTCTCAAGCACAATGTCCAGCAAAGCTCGGCCGACAGAGCCGGACCGGGAGGCCGCCACAGATGAGAGGCGATGACCGCTACGCACGTCTGATCCCGACGGTCAGGGCCGTGCTCGACACAATGGCGCACGCCATCCGGGCGGAAGAGTGCTCGGCAAGCGACATGGCACGGCTCGCCCATGACGTTATCGGTCAGTCGAAGGAGGCGGCCGAGGCGTTTGCGGAGGCGAGCCGGCAGCACGCGGTGAAAGCGCTCGCGGCTCGCGGCCGGCGCGCGGCTCTCCTGGCGCAGTACGGGCTCGCTGCTCTGGACGCGGACGAGAACCGCGCCTGAGACGCCGGGTCCGCTCATGTGGTTAGGCTGATTGCCGCGCCTGTTGCCCGAATGCTGCCGGCCCAGCCTCGCCAGCAGAGATCTCTCGTCCCCATCTGCTGCCCGTCCTAAGCTTGCCTCCTACGGCGCGGAATGGGTCTCCTCATGAGCGAGAACGAACCCGAAGGCGAGGATTGGCGCAGCGTCAGCACGCGTGCACACGATCACACTTCCCTCGCTCTCGCCCGGCAGCGAGCCGAAGAGCCCAGGCGCGGCCGGACGGCCTCTCATCCCGCCCAGATCCCGGCGCGGGGCTGGAAGGACATCCTCTGGCGCGTGCTGCTCGCGCTGCCGCAGGATCGCGTGCTGGCCACGGGGGGCAGCGTGGCCTTCTTTGCCCTGCTCGCCGTCTTTCCCGGCTTGGCGACGGTCGTGTCTCTCTATGGGCTCTACTCGGATCCGAGCGTGATCAGTCAGCACGCGAGCTTGTTGTCCGGCATCCTTCCCGCAGGCGTCCTGGACCTGCTCGTCGATCAGATGACGCATGTGGCCCAGAAGAGCACGGGCACGCTCAGCACAGCCTCAGCCCTCAGCCTACTGATTGCATTCTGGAGCACGAACTCTGGCGTGAGTGCCCTGTTCGACGCGCTCAACGTGATCTTCAAGGAACGGGAGAAGCGCTCGCTGCTGCTGTTCTACGCCACGACCTTCCTATTCACGCTCGGCTTGGTCATTTTCACCTTGACCGCCATCAGCTTGGTCGTGGTGCTGCCGGTCATCCTGAGCCAAGTCGGCCTCGGAGCCTTCGCTGACACGCTCATCCGCATCGCGCGGTGGCCGGTGCTCCTGGTTGTGGTGGGGATCGGCCTCGCCCTTATCTACCGCTACGGTCCGAGCCGACGCGAGGCCAAGTGGCGCTGGGTCACTTGGGGAGCGGTGTCGGCCGCCTTCCTTTGGGTCGCGGCCTCCGCCATGTTCTCCTGGTATGTGGCGAGCTTCGACAGCTACAACCGAACTTATGGCTCCCTGGGAGCCGGCATCGGCTTCATGACCTGGATCTGGCTGTCTATCGTGATCGTGTTGCTGGGCGCGGAACTCGATGCCGAGATGGAGCGCCAGACCGCACGCGACAGCACGGACGGGCCGTCGAAGCCGCTCGGCGAGCGCGCAGCGTTCGCGGCCGACACCGTTGGTCCGGCTAGCCCCGGTTAGGCTGGGGCCGGGAGTTCACCTCGACGTCCTGCACTGACGGAGCCAAAGCATGCTCGACGCGACCAAGCTCCTGGCCAATGCCCTCGGTGAGCATCTCGCGCTCTCCTACCGGCGCACCTTTGGCAGTCGCGAGCCGCGCTTTGCCGAGATCATTGAGGAAGCCGGTCGTCTCATCATCGAGCGGATCGTCGGCAGCGACGCCCTCTACCACGACGCCTATCACACAGCGCTCGTGACCCTCGTGGCACAGGACGTCCTACGGGGCCGCTTCATCAGCCAGGGCATCACTCCCGAGGACTGGCTGCACGCCATCCTGGCCGCGCTCTACCACGACATCGGCTATGTCCGTGGCGTCTGCTCAGGCGATAGCGCTAACCGCTTCGTCATCGACGAGAACGGGGCCACGACGGGTTTGCCGCGCGGCGCCTCGGATGCGGCGCTCACGCTCTATCATGTCGAGCGCTCGAAGATCGTCGTGCAGGAGCGGTTCGGCACGCACGACATCGTCGATGCCGCCCGCGTCGCACGCGCCATCGAACTCACCCGCTTTCCTGTGCCGGACGACTGCGATCATGCTGAAACAGGCACCGAGGCCGGCCTGATGCGAGCCGCGGACCTGATCGGGCAGCTTGGCGATCCGCTCTACCCGCGCAAGCTCAACGCGCTGTTCCACGAGTTTGCCGAGGTCGGCCTCAACAGGCAGCTTGGCTATGAGACTCCTGCCGATCTGGCTGAGCGCTACCCGACCTTCTTCTGGTCGAAGGTCGAGCCAGTCATCGGCGAGGCCGTCCGCTTTCTTGACCTGACGGTTGAGGGCCGGCGCTGGGTCGCACACCTCTACGCGCACATCTTCGCCATCGAGCACGACTGCCGCCGCATGGGGCCGCATCCTGGCTGACGGTCGGCTCGGATCGTGTCGTTCCGGTAGTCGGTGAGCGGCCACTCAGCCGAGATTCTTGCGGCCAAGTTCGAGAGCATGGGGCATGATTGGCCCGAGTGTCAGGATACGCTCTCTGCTTTTGACGATACGCCGAAGCCGCCGAGTTGCAGCGTCGCTATGAACTGCCCACGGCCGGCACCGAACCGCGGGTGTATGTGCGGCTGACCTCCAACTGGATCGAGTTGACGGTGCGGTTCCTCACGCGCACCCACGGCGTACGTGAACTGAAGAGCGCGATCAGCCGCGACATCCTGACGGAATTCGCGCGGGCCAACATCATGATCGCCACGGCAACCTTCGAGTTGGTCGGCAGCCCCATGATCCGCGTTGACGTCGAAGGTCGGAATCCATCCTGACGGACATCTCGCCGCATGGCACTCAAACCGAGGCTCAACTCGCGAGGAGCGTTGCGCGAACTCTGCATTCCGTGCTGCCTAAGCGCGGATGATGTGCCTAGACCGGACACGTCATCGTCCGGAGGAGCGAGCGATAGGGGATGAGCACGGCAGGCACCGGCCGAAGGTGGCGACGTGCTGCAACGCGCGGCTTGCGCCTGCTCACGCGACCGGTTCGCAGAGCACAAGGGGCTGGCGATCTCGTCCTTGAACCCTATCGCGGCTACGGATCTGAAGCGGAGATCTTCCTCATCGGCCGCGTGTTTCGGCAGTCGCGGCCGGATCACGATGATGGCCGGAGCAGCCTGCGCGTCCTGCTTCGCGACGTGCGGCGTCGCATCACGCGACGAGCGCTTGCCAATGCCCCGATCCTGGCTCGTTTCGGCGGCTCCGAGACGCGCACGACAACCGACCGGGACGGCTACTTTCGCATCCACCTGCGGCCCTGCTCAATCCCGTCGAGCGATGATGGCTGGCATCCGGTGGACCTGACCCTGGAGGTGAAACCGCCGGTCCAGGCACGGGGGGAAGTCTTTGTCCCGTCTCGGCGCTGCCGCTTCGTGGTGATCAGCGACATCGACGACACCGTCATGCGGACCGGCGTGGCCAACAAGCTCAAGATGCTCTGGCGGCTCTTCGTCGCCGAGGCCGAGAGCCGCGTCGCCTTCCCAGGTGCCGCAACGTTCTACAGGGCGCTGCATGCGGGCGCAGCCGGCAATGAAACCAACCCGATGCTCTACGTATCGCGGGCGCCCTGGGGCACCTACGACATGATCTCCGAGTTCTTCCGGCTGCACCGCATCCCGATTGGCCCGGTACTGTTCCTGCGCGAATGGGGCGTGACGTGGCGTCACCCGCTGCCGCGTCGAGCGAAGGAGCACAAGCATGAGTTGATCGAGCACATGCTGGCGCTCTACCGCGATCTGCCCTTCGTGCTGATCGGCGACAGCGGCCAGCACGACCCGGAGATCTCTGCCGAGATTGTCGCCAAGCACCCTGGTCGCGTACTCGCCGTCTACATCCGCAATGTCTCGCGCGACGCGACACGCATCTCCGAGATTGAGCGGCTCGCGGTTGCTGTCACAGCTGCTGGGAGCAGCTTGGTGCTTGCTGCGGACAGCATCGCGATGGCCGAGCACGCGGTCGGCCTTGGCCTCATCGCTCCCGCGGCAGTTGCAGATGTTGCAGCCGAGAGGATGGCGACAGACCGCGCCGAGACTGAGACAGAGGTCCACCGCACGGTCGTCGTATCGCCAGATGCGGGCGTTGGAAACGAGCTAAGGGAAATCCTTGAACGCAGATCGGACGAAGGAGCGAACGTTGTCGTTGAGAAAGATGGCGGCGCTCCACGCACCTTCTGATTGATCCGCCTGGGCATGCATTCTTATTCGCCACAAGGCAGCGGCTCGGCCGTCGTGGAACCCAGTCTCGGTCTCGCTGGCCTGCTCTGAGCCCGTTCGGGCACCTCGCAGTCCGACGCTCGCCGACACCTTCTCCCCCTTCACAATCAATGCTCCCCACCCCCACTCCATCCTCTCGGGAATCGGGGGCACGATCATGCCGGCCTGACTGTCTGCCGCGACCGTGGGCGGGAACTGTCGGGGTGGACCGTGGCGGGGACGTTCAAGAGGACGTGGGGAGGACGGTTGGCTGCGCCGGCATCGGCTCAGCCGGGCTGCGTTCCACGCGCATTCTCGTGCGGGAGCCGTTTTTCTCACGCCTCAGCTAATACGGGCAGCCGCGCGGACACCTGAGGGGACGCGGGACGCTGTGATGTCATGGTCGATTGACCCGAGGGCACGCCGCTCGATGCGGTCAATCACCTCATCGCTGAAGCCGAGGAGCGTCGGATCGAGCAAGTCGCGCTCCTTGAGCACCTGATCCTCCCTGACGTTCACAGGCCATCGCGTCCATACTCTCTCCTTGCGAGCGCACTTGAAGACCGGGCTGCCCCGGCACCACGGCTGGTGTTGGAGAATGCGTCTGGCAGCGACGCAGTCACGCCAGCCCAGGCAAACAGCCTGAGACGATCGACGGCTTATGGCCGATCTGCATCAGGCTCTGTTCAGCCGTGACAGAGGCAGGAGATTGTGCAACGCACACAAAGCCTTAGCGCGCGAACAGTTTAATCATCTCTCATGTAACGAAAGAATACAAAATCATTCTTGCTCGCCGTCTTGAAGCCAACGCCTAAATCATGCTTCAACTGTCGCAGCGCAGCGAATCGTCCTTTGCTTCGTTGGCTACAGTAGCTGTAGATGGATTGATTATAGTCCTCCAGCGAATGAAATACTCTGAATCAGAGGAGATCCAGATGGCAGGTGCTCAAACCAATCCCAAGGGCGACCACGACGAAAGGGTAACGAACATCGCCAGCGCCGCGAGATCCAACACCAGCAAGGCTGCGGAGCAAGGCCAGCAGTTGCTGGAGGCAGGCAGCGACGGCATCTACCGGATTATCGATCTTCAGGAGCGCACGACAGAGAACGCGAGACAGGTTCTACAGTCCGGCATCGAGACAGCCTCCCACCAAATTCGCCAGCTCTCCGGTCGATTCGTGCACGTTCTCGGCTTCTCGAACGAGGACACCGAACGCCTCGCGTCGCAATCGAAGCAGAACCTGGAGGCTGTCTCGCGCGGCGGCACGGTTCTGACGCAAGCCTTCCAAGACGCCTCGCGCCGCTGGTTCGACCTCAGTCAGAAGCAGTGGCAGCGCAACCTCGACGGCCTGAACCGGCTCGCCCGCGCCAAGTCAGTTCAGGAGTTCGCTGCCATCCAGAGCGAGTTGATCCGCGAGGGGCTGCAACATGTCGTGAGTGACAGCCGTGCCATCGCCGAGCGGTCCCTCCGGGCCGTGGATGAGGCCGGCAAGGCGCTCACGAACACGGCGTAGCGGCGGCGGCAGGTCAGCACGAAGGCTGATCGGAAATTGCATCACCTTGCGCCAACGATGCCGTCACAGGGGCGGTCTGTACGGCCGCCCCTTCTCGTTCTTGCAAAGGCGCGATGACGCCGCGCTCATGAGGCTTGCGTGTACGATCCGCTTTCGGTCCCTCTTCTCGCGCTGGAGGTACAGCGGGTGATCGAGCTTCGCTTGGTGAAACTGGCCTGGGGCGGGCGCGAGACGCAGACGGAGGCGCCGCGGATGATGAGCGCGAAGATCGGCGCCGCATCGAGACGGCGGGAACGCTGATGCTCGGCGGCACATGCGACACGGTGGTCGCCCGGTACAGGGCGCATGTGGCGGCAAACACTGAGCGGCTCACTGCGAATTAGGTGGCCGTAAGAGCGTTGATCGCCTCGTCGGATGCGTGTCGATGCGACCGACACGGGCAACCAACTTGTCACGGACGCCTTCCAGTCGATCCTCGGTCGCGCCCCGGCTGCTTCCGAGTTCGCCTTCTTCCAGGGCCCCCCCGCTCAGGTCCTGTCGCTCGTCGCCGGCTCGCCCGAGGCTGCCCAAGCCGGCATAACCCAAGCGCCTATGATCACTGCGACTTGCTGGGGTCGTCGGCAGGATTCACGTAGGTGATCGCGAAGGGGCCCTGTCCATGGACTTGGACCACCGTCTCGCTCGTCGTCCAAGCGAAATGGTTCATCCCGGCCGGAGCTTCCGCGTATCCGCCTGCGGTCAATTCCTGGCCTGCCGCGGGATCAAGCTTGTCGCCCATACCGAGATGGAAGTTGCCTGAGAGCACGGTCACGTTCTCGGCAGTCGGGTGGTGATGAGCGGCAATCCTGTAGCCGGACGGCATCTTGAGGCGGACGACATAGAGCCCGTCGCTTGAGGGGTTGCCCGACATCACCGCAAGCTGCGCGCCTTTGGGGAACACGGGCGGCGCGGGTCCCCACTGCACCTGATCGGTCGGGATGAGGATCCCGTCCGCGAAGGCAGCAGCCGTCACCGCCAGGAAGGCGCAGACACTCAAGCTCATCTTCAGCATGGCAGCGCTCCTGAACTCAAGGTGCCGACATCTTACCAGGATCCGGTCCGCGAATCCGCGCGCTGCGCTGGCCATCCTTCGACCGTGCAGTTGACGACCTTGGGCATGAACTTGCAGCGCGCGCAGTCCAGGAATCGCACGGCTCCGGTCGACGTGGTCAGTGGGTCTCAAGGCGTTACGGCATCGGCCCAGCGCAGGCGCTACGCGACCGTCCGCGTTTTCTCCAGGCGTTGAACCGCCGCCATCTCAATGGCCACCACAGGCTGAATTGATGTGGCCCTGCCACCACGCGTGATGAGCGTGGATGTCGCGTGCACCTTCTCGGTAGGTCGAGCCGAGAGGCAGACGCGCGCACTCGCAGGTCTGATGCGGCATGATCGTGAGGTCATTCAGGAGAGCCATGCTGAGCGCATCGAGGGCGGCCAGCATGCTCTTCGTGTTGGCGCCCGCAACCTCTTCCACGCCGGGATAGCCGACGAGCGCACGATAGGCGCGCTCGATCTCGCCCACATCGCCGCTGGCGATCATGTCCGGAATGTCTTTGATGTGCATGGCCATGCCTCCATGCCCGCCGCACGCAACCTCGTCGAGATCAGGATCTGCCATCTCAGGCCGCGCCAAGATATTGTTGCGAGAGTACAGCAGGCGTTCTGGGCCGCAATGGCAAGCCTTTCGGTCGGCTCAGAAGCGTTCGGAGGCGGTCTAGCGTGGGTGGATCATCTCACCGCGCTCCAGCATCGCGATGAATCTCTCGATGCGCCGGGCTCGCGCTTCCGGAGTTCTTGCATCCTGGATGCGGTACAGGATCGCGTACCGGTTCGCCCGATCCAGCACCATGAAGAAGCGGGCCGCCTCGGCGCTCGCGTCGAGAGCAGCCTGGAGATCAGCGGGAATGGCTGCGGTGCTCTGCGGAGCGTAAGCGGCCTCCCACCGGCCGTCCGCCTTTGCCGCCTCGACCGCACCGAGCCCAGCCGGGTGCATCCGGCCCCGCTCGATCAGGGCGGCGGCCGTCGTGCGGTTCACCTCCGACCACTTGCTGTTACGCTTGCGCGGGGTGAAGCGAACCAACCAGAACTCGTCATCGAACCGGCCCAACTGGCCGTCGATCCAGCCGTGACAGAGCGCTCCTTCGATGGCGTCCTGTCGCGACACGCTGGCGGTGGTGGCCCCCTTCTTTGCCAGTTTGAGCCATACGCCCTGGGAGGTTGCCGCCTGCTGAGACAGCCACGTCTCCCACTCTGAGGCGCTGGCGAAGCCCAGAATGGGCAGGCCGGACTTCAGGTCGGCAGATTGATCCACAGGGCTCCTCCGACGATAAATCCGCGCCTCAGAACCAGGGCATGGTGGCCTGCGCGACCTTCTGCTCTGGCTGGCTATGCGAAGGCGCGGCGGGCGGGACTGTGCTGCCAGTACGGACGGCAATGCCTTGCCGCTTCGTCACGTCGTAGAAGCCGCGGGTATAGAGCGAGACGGCTCGGCGCTGATCGCCGCCTGCGGCCCGGTAGGCCGCGGCAAGATAGGGTACGGCGTAGCTCAGGTTGGTGTTCGCATCGAGCAAGCCGGAGGCCGATCCGCTGTAGCCCATCGTGCGCGCCGTGCCGTGCTTGATCTGCATCAGGCCGTAATTGCCCCGGTGCTGCGCGCGGGCATTGTAGCGGCTCTCGCGCTGGACGACGCGGTGCACCAATGCCTCCGGCACGCCGTTCGCCTGCGCGTGCTTCGCGATCAGCGCGTCGAGCGTGCCGTCTGAGGCGCCCGATGCGACAGCAGGCAGCGACAGCGCGCCGAGGGCGCAGGTGACGAGGGTGAGCCGGAACAGCATGAGCACTCCTGATCGGGTCGGAAGCGCCAAGCCTCGCGGCGGAATGTGGTGATGTCGTGCCCTACGGCCAAGCTGGAGGGCTAAAGGGCGGATGCGTACCTGCTCTCGACGCCTCGGACCGGCATTCTGCTAAAGTTCGCAGGCCAAACTCGACGCGGCCTGACAATGACGCAGCCTCAGCCGCTACCTCGCCTGATTGCGTTCGCGCCGTCGCATTTCTGCGAACGAGCGCGCTGGGCGCTGGATTATGTCGGGGTGGCCTATCGCGAGGAGCGCTGGGCGCCAGGGCCACACAAATTTCTCGCCAAGCGACTCGGTCTAAGCTCCAGCACGACGCCGATCCTCGATCTGGGCAATGGGCAGGTGATCCAGGGCAGCGACAAAATCCTGACCTGGACGGGGTTGCGCGGCGGCGACGCCGACGTCGAACAGCGCTTCGAGACGTGCATCGGCCCGCTCGCCCGCCAATTCTTCTACGCTGCCGTGCTCGGCAACCCGCGATCCGGTGTCCGGAGCGTCCTGTTTGACGGCGTGTCCACCACCCAGACCTTTGCTGCCATCCTGCTCTGGCCCCGGACACGCCGTAGGATGATGCAGTTGATGAATGCGCGGGCCGATCTGCTGCCGGTTCTCACCGAGCGGCTTGAAGCGGAACTCGCGTGGTTCGAAGGCGTGCTCGGCGAGCGCGGCAAACACCTCGTGGGTCACACGTTCGGCCGTGCGGACCTCACCGCCGCCAGCCTGTGGGCGCCGTTGGCGCTGCCGCCAACCCACCCTGTCGTCGCTCTGTACGCGAAGGTCGTGTTTCCCACTGCCGAGCAGACGACCATCTCAGGCTGGAGGAATAGGCCGAGCATTGCGTGGGTGCGGGACATCTACGCCGATCATCGTCGCTCATGCCAAGCTGCGGGCGCAGGACGAGGCGTTTGGGATGGCCGGCCCACCTTTAGGTCGCGAACCCATGACGGCTGGCACGGATGAACCGCGGCGTCGTTAGCCCTCGGGACACGGAGGGTTCTGGATGGCGCGGCTTGACCTGACGGATGCGGAGTGGGCGGTGATCGAGCCGATTCTGCCGACGGACGTGCGTGGCAAGGATCGGGTGGACGACCGGCGGGTATTGAACGGGATCTTCTGGCGGCTGCGCACGGGCGCACCCTGGGCCGACATCCCGGCCCGCTACGGCCCGCGCACGACCTGCGGCAACCGCTTCCGGCGTGGCGCAAGCGCGGGATCTGGGATCGGCTTCTGGAGGCTGTGTCAAAGGTTTACGAGGGTGACCTGCAGATGATCGACGCCACCAGCGTGCGGGTGCACCAGCATGCCGCCTGCGCCCAAAAAAACTAGGACGGCAAAGTCGGCTGTTGGGCTTGCCGTTCGAGCGCCCTGAGGTAGGCATCGGGATCACGGCGGAAGCGGGTTCGTGCGGTGCGGGCCTGCCG